>NZ_JBALEQ010000020.1:0-32544 GCF_036917775.1 Nostoc sp. | reverse complement strand
AACACCAAAATGAGAAAGCAAACTGGGGTTTGAATAAGTAAAAGCTGCTTTTGCTTGCGGAAAACACCAAAATGAGAAAGCAAACTGGGGTTTGAATAAGTAAAAGCTGCTTTTGCTTGCGGAAAACACCAAAATGAGAAAGCAAACTGGGGTTTGAGAAAGTAAAAGCTGCTTTTGCTAACTAAATTTGACTTTATCTATATTTTTTCGCTGCAATGGCTAGTTTTGATCGTTGTGATGGTAGTGCGATCGCAAAACATAACGCTTCAATGCACCAACTACCAGTTAGCAGAGATTTAAATTACTGCTGAGAAAAATTTTGTAGGGCGGCTGTTCAGTATGTGTGTTGTTAGGGAATACTCAGCTATAGAACTACTTAATAATTCTCAAATTAAGCTTACTAAAGAGCAATAAGCTATGCCATCAATTATGCAAATTGACAGTGCTGCAACACCAAGAGCCACCCAAATCGCTCAGATAATTCAAAAGCGCCGTCCTTTAGGTCAAAAAATTGAAATCGTAGAGATTAATCTCAAAACTCTTTCAGCGGCCTTACGTCAACTTGAAAAGCAGCGTGACCAGTTAATTGATAGGGTTGGCGATCCTGGCACAATTGGAAGACTTAGAGAAATTGATTGTTCTGCCATTCAGAGAAGTATTGATACTGAGTTAACTGCTCTCAACAGTCTTAAGTCTCGGTTTTCCCGTAATACCCTTAACATTGGGGTGGTAGGACGCGCTAGACAAGGTAAAAGCCGACTTCTCCAAAGTTTGACAGGGTTATCAACGGCTGAGATTCCAGATGGTGATGACCAACACTGTACAGGAGTTCGTAGCAACGTTCACCACAACTCAGAGGTAGGAGAAACTTATGCTGAAGTTTGGTTTCATACTGAGCGTTCCTTCCTAGATGAAGTGATTGCCCCTTACTACGAGCAACTTCATCTTGGTTCTAGACCGCGTTCTATTCAAGATTTTGCTGATATTCTACTACCAGAACTTCCTAGAGAGTTAGCTGAAAAAAGACAGGCTGCGGCTAAGTACGATCATCTTTGTAGATATCACCAAAATCTTCATAAATATCGTAATGTTTTGTTAGAGCCTTCTCCGCGTCGCGTCCCACGACATGAAATCCGAGAGTATGTAGCTCAAGATACGTTAGACAGACGACGTATATACTTTAATTACTTGGCAGTTCGAGAGGTAAAAATTGTCTGTTCTTTCCCAAATGTAGATATCGGACAAATCGCTTTAGTTGATATGCCTGGTTTAGGAGACACCGGGATTGGTGATGAAGAGCGAATGATAAAAACATTAGGACAGGACATTGACTTAGTTTTATTTGTACGAATGCCCAAATCTACTGGTGATTTCTGGGCAAAAGAGGACGTTGAACTTTATGATATGGCTAATAGTGCCCTAATTGACCTTCCTATTAAAGAATGGTCTTTTATGGTACTCAACCAGATCAGCGGAAGTTCTGATAATCGAAGAAATTGTGAAAGTTTAGCTGCAACAATATCTGAGAAACACATTGATGTTCAAGATTTTATAATTTCAGACTGTGCTAACTCCAAAGAAGCACAAACTGAAATATTAGATCGAGTCTTACATTATCTAGGACAGAGGGTTGAAGTATTAGACCGACAATATGCTTCTGCCTGTCAAGATAGACTGATTCAGCTTCAAAGAACTGTTGCCGTTGAGTTAGAAAAAGCTAAGGATGCTTGGAGACAAGCATCCAGAGATGATTGGTTTCCAAAATTCCTTGAACTTTTTGGCAAGTTTTGGAATGATTTGACCAGAGAACTTGAACGTCTAACTTCATCAATGATCTCTGAGCGAGATACCGACGATAAAAACTTTAAGTCCGCCGTTGATTCTGCGATCACAGCTTGTCGATCACAAACGGGAGTTCCTGAATTGGAGGAGATTCAGCAAAAGTGTTATGCTAATGGGGCATACATGACTGCTTATGCTGAGTCTTTGCATGAAGTCCGTACTCATCTTTCAAAACAATTTCTTTCTTTGGATATTGCATTAAAGGAATCTTTAGAGCAAGCAAAGTCTCGTGTAGTAGCAGTTCTAAAGACTCATGGCAAATTAGAAAAGATTGCTGAAGGTAATGGAAGTGAATTCTTAAAGCAGTTGGCAGAGAAAATTCCAGAAAATTTAGCTGGTTTAAAACTTGGTTTTCAGACACTTGCAACCTTCGACCTTCAATATCGAGGACTGGTTCAACATAGAATTAGAAGGCATCTTGATGTTTTAACTCCCAATAGAACAACCTACAGCCTTGAAGTAGGTTTGCTAGACAGATGGATAGATATAAAAACAGTAAAAATACATACATCTTCCCCTGCTGAAAAAATTGCAAATAATCTCTCTAAAGCTCAAGCTGAAGCAGTTAACAACTGTGAAAAAGAACTTAAGTCTCTTTTAAAAGAACCAAGTCAAGCAGGCTTCGCTATTGTCGAAGAATTTGTTGATCGGGTATTACGTGCTGAAGGTGTCCGTACTGAATGGCAGATTTTCTTACAGGAAGTTGCTTCAGATGTTTGGATTGATGAGTTTGGCACAACTATGGAACGTACCCAACTTAGACGAGACTGGATGCAGAGAATAGGCGAAGTCGATCATGTAAAGCAGCCAGATGCAGTAAACTTTTTACGATAAGTTGTTGTGAGTCAAAATTGACGGAGAATAACGCGGCAACATAACGCTTGTTTAAATCAACAATACTGGGAAACGTGGTTGACGTTGATTTGAGTGAACAGCCAATTTCCAATTTACACTAGCTTGCCTACATTTAACTGAAGCTCGGTTCACCTAGAACCGAGCATTGATTCAGATTTTATTTGATGAGCGTTATGGCGCTTAAAGGATGTTTTAAAAGTCCCGAAAGTTATAATTTTGCAGTTCTGTCAGGGTTATTACAACGCCAAATTAATATTTTAGCTATGTAAGTAGGTTGGCGCAATTAAAGCTAACTGGTGAGGGCTGTCATTTGTCCTTTGTCATTGGTCATTAGTAAGGACTTTAAGCCTATTTACGTTTCGTAATATACTTGGGTTTTTCCGCGCCAACTTACTTACTCAGATGCAATGCTTTCCTAACAATGAAAGCAAAAAAACCTTTTAAGACATCATCTTAGACAATCACAATTTAAGAAAGCAAAGAAAATTTACTTGCGAGTTAGGTTAAGCAGTTCTTTGGGAGAAGCCAGTAAGTCAATAGCCACGAAATAAATTTGACCTTGAGGATCGAGTAAAAATCGCCAAGCAATGTTCATCCCAACATTACCTCCAAACCAAGGGGTTTCGACTGTACCAGTAACTTTATGCTGTGTATAACCATCTTCGATAGTTTCCGAAACGCCTTTAGTTGGCTTCATCACTAACCCTTGTCCCTCATCTCTTAGGTAAGAAGTGATAGCTTCTCGGCCAACAATTGGTTTTTGGAAGGGTGGTTGCAGCGCACCGTTGTTAGCAAATAAAGCAACAGCAGCTTCAAAGTTATCTGCATTCATAGCTTCAATGTATTTCAGCACTGTTGGTTCTGTAACTCCCTCAATAGTAAATTGGGGACTTAGGGATGTACGTGGGAACTTAAAGTTTATGACTTCTGCCTGTTTTTTATCAGCCAGAGACGGATCAAATCCCATATTTACTACAGTATTGCGTAGTACAGTAATTTGCTGACTCTGATCGATTTTCTGAACAGCTTCTAGCACTGCTTTAACTTGAGTTGACATTTGATAGCCAACTGGCATAGGAGCAACAATACCCTCTTTCATCCACTCTCCTAACTGCCACCAAAATCCCAGCTTGGCGTTGACACCAAAGTAGGCATAAGAACGGCTAATAGGAGTGTCAGCATTACTTGCTAAATCTCTCATTAATTGCGTTTGTTCTTCATGAGACATTCGCTTAATATCGTTGAATATACCTTCCATTAATTGGAGATTTGCTTTTCCGGGAGCAGCTGGAGTAATTGTACGGCCTAGTTCAGCGTAGGCATACCAGAGAAATGCCAATTGATCATCAATGTTGAGTTCAGCAAACATTGCTGTAGTGGCTGGAACAGCATCTGCTACTTGAGTGCTAGAGAAAATGTTGCGTGCAGACTCGATAGTATAATTCATGCTTGTTACCTTAAAGATTTACCTGTTGAATAGTTACTTTCGGCTACATTTTGTAGCTTGGAAGATAAATCTAGGATATATTTTCTGGATGACACAATTATCCCTAGATATCCAAATGTGAATTATTATCATTCACTACTCTGGCATCATAACTGGTAAACGTTAACAAAAGACTAAGATTTATAAGATTTATCTGATGAATATCATTGAATGAAATGTATATCTACTATTTGTTTTTCAATTTATGACCTAATAAAAGTAGTTTCTGAAAAAGGTATCTTCCTAAAGTAAGATATTGACCTCTATAGTATCTACCTTATGTAAACAATTATATCTATCTGATTTTTAAATTGTTCGGTAATAAAATTTTGCAATCGCTTAAATTAGTTTTTTTAATTACTGTATATGTTGCAGGCTTAGGGAATGCCTCTGGTTCAATCTTTTTGCTGCCGACTTTGGCTTGAATTATGATCTGACAATCACGCAGCTCAAATCTTAAATCCTATCTGTACTGTATAAAATAATTTATTATACCTAAAATAATTAAATGAGCTGGGTAGAACAGATAAAACCATTTAGCTCGTGAACCTTGTTTACCATTGAATTGGGAAACAATAAATCCTGCAAAAAGTGCCCAATGTTGAAATATATTATGGATAAATAAAGTTCCTAAAATAAACTCAAAGATGCACCAGCAGAGCAACCATACGCTAGGCTTGAATTTGTCTGTTAAAGACATCAAGAAAATTACTCCAATCCCATAAGCTCCATATTCAACACCCAAACTCTCGGCAACTGCTGCACTCAATCCAATAATTATTAATTGCTGCCATAATTGCGAATAACGCCTTACTAAGCGCAACATCACAAGTCCAAGAACAAGCGTGTAGAGAATATTAAGTGATAAACTCCGAAAAACAAAACTATAAATAGGCTGAGATATAATTGCTGTAATTAATAGTCTGCTACCATAGCGGTATACATTTTGGGTGTGTTTTTCGCCTTTAACCAAAAGCCATGCAAACAGGGGAAAACTCAATCGTCCAATAAAGTGCAAAATTCTAAACTCAGGCATTAGTAAATAGCACACATGATCCATAACCATGAACACTGCGGCTAAGATTTTAATGCTAAAAGCTGAAACTTTAATCACAACGTTACAGTTACCTTGGATTCCTTGATATAAAATCCCTAAAATCTTATTAATTTAATATAAGAGTTATTCAAAATCCTAGCAATTTGATAACATTAACAAAAAGAGCAATGTCTACAATGGGCTATTCCACATTGCTCTCTTTAGCAGGAAATGCAGAAACCCTATGGCAAAGCGTAAAAAAAGCAATCTCCAGTGGATAAAAGAAACGCTTGAACTAAAACCTGACCATCGTTGGGAATCTCCATCAGGTTACAAAATATTTGTAGCAGATAGAGGCGCTGTTCGCTTCAATGTTCCCCAGGATTGGATTCTTGAGCCACAAGACAAATCTTTCAAATTCCTCGATAAAAAACCGCCTAACGATGATTGCTGTCTAGAAGTATCTTTCAATCGTCTCCCACCCAACGACTGGAGCCAGTTTCCCCTAAAATCTACATTGAAAAAGGTGATGGAAGACGACAGCCGCAACATCATTGAGAGGGGAGAAATTATTACCGTCAAGCGCCAAACAGCCAGAATTGTCTGGACAGAGATGAAGTTCATTGATGTTCAAGAAGAACCACGGGAAGCATTTTCGCGGACTTGCATTGGTTTGGGGTCAAATGTTCAGTGCTTGATTACATTCGATTATTGGGCAGATCAAGCAGAACAACTAATACCCGTTTGGGATGAAGCTATGCGTAGCCTCACATTAGGATTATATATTCGTGACCCAATGACTGGTCTAGCTTTCCCAGACTGAGTTACAGCAATAAATTATGAGCATCTATTAAATTGAGGCGTGTAGCTCAAAGTCTACGATGAGCTACTTATTTTTTGCGGAGTTGGGGCAAATTAATAATACTCCTGCTTTCAACAATATAAGGAATGAGTCTAAATCCACTAACACAGCTAATTTCAGAACGAGGTTTTGACCGATTTCAATCAGGATTAAGATCGCGTTTCGCTGCTTATCGCCTGAAATATACACTCACTTACTGTAAATCTAGTGATAATCCAGCTATGTGTCTTGACTTTGAGAGTTTATTACATCTCGGTAGAGTAACGGTTTGGGAGTCAGGAGCTTGTGAGATGGATATTCTTGAAATATCAACTGGTAACAATGTTTTTTATGAAAGTCACCAGTTCAACAACGAAAAGCAATTTCATCAAACCTATCTAAGACTGGTGATTTTTATGCGCGATATGTTGCAACTTGAGTCAGACAATATTTAAGCCTACACCTAGAATTTCCAATATGCTAAATTTGGAGCGGAATAGTAAAAAAGTTACAAAGCTATGGTTTAGGTTCTATATGCCTAACTGGTGCGCCAAGCTTTTGCATAAGCGTATACCGCCGAGTCCTTTAAACTATACCATTGTTTGATTAGCTCAGTTGGTAGAGCGATCGACTCATAATCGATTCGTCACAGGTTCGACTCCTGTATCAAACTCCAGGAAGTTAGCTCACTGGTAGAGCAATCGACTCATAATCGATGTGTTGTAGGTTCGATTCCTATACTTTCACCCAGAACCCTGTCCGGGTTAAAAGACAATACCCTTCCAAGGTAGCCAATATGGTACGAATCTCAACAGATTCGAAACCCCTCATTTTCTCAACTCTGCGGTGCAGGTGTTCTGCTATCGGTCATTACTCGTAAGAATGATGTTCGGTAGCCACAGTTAAGGAGTAAGCGCAACTGCATTTCTCCCTAACTTGAGTATGTCCCTTTGTTTTCTACATCTAGTTTTTCTTCGAGATTCTAGATTGGCAAGCGAACGGTATATTTGAGCGCTGTTCTCTTTTTGTAGATTGCCATTGAGCAGTCGAAGAAAAGCAACAGCAATCTTAATCCAGCTTTGGAGAAGCTTTTGCCCACACCTAAACTGTAAACACTTGCACTTGCAGAGTTAAAAAATCTTTTGTAGTATGTACAGCAAAAATCTCAGCACTACCCCATTAGCGACTGAAAGTAATTTAGAAAAGTTGCAGACTGATAATTTAGCACTTTTGCGATGGCTACGCCCGCCGCAGGCATCGCATGGTTTAGCTGAATACAATACTGCCGAAGAAATAGCCTTGGCGATGGGGATAAGCCCGGAAAAACTGCACTTTTTAACAACTAATACATCCCAAACTAGACATTACCTCCCTTTCAAAATTGCAAAAAAGACAGGTGGAGAAAGAATTATTTCTGCACCAAAGCCTGAACTGAAAGCTGCTCAAAGGTGGATTCTAGAGAATATTTTAGAGAAATTAGAAGTTCACAATGCAGCGCACGGCTTTTGTAAAAATCGTTCGATAGTCACCAATGCTAAACCCCATGTTGGTGCAAATGTAATAGTCAATATTGATTTAAAGAATTTTTTTCAGTCAATTTCTTACAACCGCGTCAAAGAATTATTTTCTGGGTTTGGTTATTCAGAACCTACAGCGACAATTTTCGGGTTGATTTGTACGACTGCTGAAATAGCAATAAACGGACAAATTAATTATACAGCTTCAGAAAACCGCTATTTACCTCAAGGTTCGCCTGCAAGTCCTGCTATTTCTAATCTAGTTTGCCGTAATCTCGATAGTCGTCTTGCTGCGATCGCTGAAAATCTTGGGTTTTGCTATACGCGGTATGCTGACGATTTAACATTTTCTACTTTTGAATATGTATCATCAAAAATATCTAATTTGATGAAAAATACTAAAGTTATTATTACTAGTGAAGGTTTTACTGTTAATGATAATAAAACCAAGATTTCCAGTAAATCAGTGCAGCAAGAAGTAACAGGTGTTATTGTAAATACACAATTAAATATATCTAAAAAGACATTAAAAGCCTTTCGTGCAACTCTATATCAAATTGAACAAGAAGGTTTATCAGGAAAAACTTGGGGAAAATCAACTAATTTAATTGCCGCAATTACCGGGTTTGCAAATTATGTAGCAATGATTAACCCGAACAAAGGTGCAGAATTTAAATCAAGCGTGGAACGCATCAAGCAGAAATATGGTGACACTCAAAAAGATGAAGTACGTTTTTAAAGCTGCTTATTTTGCTAAGAAAGACTCATTTAGGTGTACCTCAGCCAAAAATAGCCAGTGCAAATGAAATTCGCCTTTTTAACTTTTTTCCTGTGCTAGATTTGAACCGAGATAGTAACAAAGCCACAAAGCTGTAGTTTGGGTTCTGTATACCCTACTGGTACGCTAACCTCTGGTAATAGCGTATACCGCTCAGTACTTTAAACTATTTCACCATGAAAGTTAGCTCATTTGGTAGAGCGATCGGTGTATCGCCGATTATTTGTAAGTTCGATTCCTATACTTTCACCAAAAAACCCTCGCCCTGGGTACGGGCACCTTGTTAGGGACAAGGCCGCAGAATTATTGGGTATTGAAAAAGACCCAATCAAAAAAACTTCTTGTTTTTTATTGTTTTTCCTACTCTGTTATGCAGGTATTTATAACAGTAAAAGAGCTAGTGCAACTGTATCTCTCTCTAACTTGAGTATGTTCCATCCTTTTCCTACATCTGGTTTTCCTTTGGGAATTCTGGATTGGCAAAGTGAACGGCATATTTGAGCGCGGTTATCTTTTTTAGATTGCCATTGAGCAATTTGAGAAAAGTAACAGCAATCTTAATCCAGCTTTGGAGAAGCTTTTGCCCGCACCGGAACTGTAAAAACCTGCACTGGCAGAGTAAATAAATTGTTTGTAGTATATAGTAGTACAATCTATCAAAACTAATCTTTTAGCTTCTGTTTAAAGGGATGTAAAGCCTAAAGAACCTCAAAATGAATTTTGTCTACTCCAGTACTTAAGCTGTGATACACCAGTGGTATTTGGGTTCAAGCAAGGTTATAAATGTGTTGTTCTAATCTTTTTAGCTAGTTGTAATTGCCTAACTTACTTAACCTATCACACAAATTATTTATGCAAATTACTATGTGGCAAACGTTTTATATCAAACCTAACGAAATGGGCATCTTATATCATCGCAGTGATTTTAAGAAAATTTTGCAGCCCGGTACACACACATATTTTGGTCGCCATTGGCAAGTAAAAATTTATGACCTGAATCAGTCATTAGCTCAAATTGAAAACCTAGAACTGTTATTGCGAAATCATGAAGCTGAACTACAAGAACATTTATTGATTATCAGAACCGCATTCAACCAAGTTGCGTTAGTCCGCTACGGTCAGAATTGGGTAAGCGTTGCACCAAATAAATTGATTGCTTTTTGGCGTGGTTTTATTGAGGTAGAGTCTCATCTATTCAACTTAGAGGAAAGCTTAGAATTGCCTGCTTCCTTTGTACAGCAATTGCGCTCAGTTGCATTGAATGGACTGAAAAAGTTCCAAATCTCAGAGTATGAAATTGGTTTACTATATCTGCAAAACAATTTTGTGCGACCTCTAGAACCAGGAGAGTATGCTTTTTGGTCAGTAGATAGAGATGTTACAGTCCGAATCCTCAGCCGGATTATCCCTAACCCAGATTTTCCCCTAGAAGATGTACTCATTGAAAAACATCCCGACTTTATTGCTGCCTACTGTCAAACCGTGCAATTACAGACTTCGCAAGTTGCAATTGTGCGCTATCGAGGGAAAGTGATTTCTATTTTGCCACCTACCAGCCGCAAATTATTTTGGCAAGGTGTTGCAGTAGAAATTCTCGATATCAGCGCAGATGCTCAGTTACAGCCTAACTTAGTGGCTGAATTGGTTGAGGGTGCAACAGAAGTGAAATTGCTCAGTCGCAACTGTTTGCATATTTGCCAAGTGCCAGCACAACACGTGGGACTAGTATACATTAATCAAGAGTTTCAAGGACTGCGATCGCCAGGGGTACACGCTTGGTGGTTATTTGGCCGCTCTTTTCAAACCGAAACCATTGACCTGCGACTACAAAATATGGAAGTATCCGGTCAAGACATCCTCTCTAAAGATAAAGTACCTCTGCGGTTGAATTTGACAGCTGGCTTCCGTATCCAAGACCCATTGAGGGCAAAAAACGGGTTATCAGATATTTCTGGTTTCTTATACAAAGAATTACAGTTTGCTTTGCGTGGTGCAGTCGGCGAACGCAACTTAGATGCTTTATTAGAAGATAAAGGTGCAATTGATAGAAGTATCTCTGAATACATCCGCCAGAAAGCCGCAGAATATGGAATTGAAGTAGATTCTGTAGGTGTCAAAGATATTATTTTACCTGGTGAGATTAAGGCTATCTTGAGCAAAGTAGTGGAGGCAGAAAAAACTGCTCAAGCCAACGTAGTCAGACGTAGAGAAGAAACTGCTGCTACTCGCAGTATGCTAAACACTGCCAAAGTGATGGAGGATAACCCCGTTGCATTGCGTTTGAAGGAACTTGAAGTATTAGAGCGGATTGCAGAGAAGATCGATCGAATTCAAGTTAACGGTAGTTTGGATAGTATTTTAACAGACTTGATTCGGATGAATCCGTAGGTAGCGAGCGATCGGGGTGAATATTCACCAAAGAGAGCAGTGGAGGAAAGAAGAATACCTTTTCTGCCTCTGCTCATTAACTAGAGTTTAGACTAAAAGCGATATGAGCGAACGTAACTCAAATAAGATTACGGATTAAAAATACTTTTAAGCCAGTCTCAAAGCATACACAACTTTTCAGTAGTATGTAGTATATACACCTCAAAATAATTACAATAATAATCATACATCACGGGATTATTTGTTTTTTAGGGCTATCCCTGATATTTACAGCAATTTTGTCGATCATTCCTCTTCATCAAATCTTCTTCCACGAACGGTAAGTGATTACAAAATCTTTAATTATTTATGTAGTTCTACTTAATTATTATGATGAAAGGATTCCAGACGAATATCCCAAATCGGTTAATTATATGGAAACTTTCAGTCTAATAAATAGTTAAGTGGCTCTGCACACATTCCTTGCACTTGCCCATGAAAACAATCAGTTTTGGCGGTTGCTTAAAGGTTAGTTTATGGTAGCCGCAGCACTGGTCAGTTATTTATAGAGTCGATATTTGAGGGGCTACAATGATTGGCTGCTTAAAGCTAGTTGGTTTTTTTATTCTGGGGCTTATTTACCTAATCTTATTGGCAGTAGCACCTAAAACAGCGATTATCTTAGGTGTGGTTAACCTTATAGGGTATCTTCTTTGGTCAAGGCAGAAAAAAGAAAAGCAACGTAGAAGGGCTGAGGAGCAACGTAGAAGGGCTGAGGAGCAACGTAGAAAGGCTGAGGAGCAACGTAGAAAGTCAATTGCCTTGGCGCGACAACGAGAAGATTTATATGAATACGACTCATCTATTCAAACTTCACATAAGCGGTCAACGAAAAACATTTTCGAGAACCCTAAAGAGTGGGCAGAGTCAATCGAACGGCGCTATGAAATGGCTCAAAAACACATACAAGATGCTGAATTAGTGCTTAATGATGATGTTGAGAAATTCAATCAATATAGAAATCAGTTGCAAATGGAGTTAATACCAAAGTATGAAAATGCAATTAGCTCATACTTCGACGAACTGTATCGCAGAGATGAAAATATTTCAACACCAAGAGAACTTAAGGTTGCTATTGATTTTGTCTATCCCAGTAATTTACAGCCCAGTGCGATTAATGGGGAGTTGACAGGAATATCTCAAAGATTTGCACAGAATATAGCGAGTTCTTTGCAAGGTAAAAATCTTATGAAGCTGCAAAAAGGAGATGTTGGATCTATTGCGACATCTATTGTTATTTCCGCAGCGATTAGTGGGATTTTCTATTTATTTACTGCATCTCAGCAACGCACAAAACTTGAGAAATTACAAGCAGATGTTGATTTGATGTGTGAACAAATCAGTGGAGCTATAAGAATCTATGGAAAAGCTTCAGAAAAAATTAAGCAAGCAAAGTTAGTTCATGAAGTTGCTGTGAATTATATAATGCGCTATCTTGATACTGTGATTCAATTATCCTCACAAAGCAAAAAATTTTCCGAATTGCAAGAAGCAGATCAAAAAGCTGTTGAAGCTTGTTATCGAGGTGGACAGTCATTAAAGAAAATCTTGCAGCAAGAACTAATTCAACCTATCAATTAGGAGTAATTATAAACGTATGGATGACCAAATTATACCAAGTAGACCCTATTCAGAAATTGTTGAAATTCGGCAGATTTCAGAATACATTGAATTGGCTTTTCAAATTGTCCCATTGGTTGACAAGGCATTAGATCTACCGAAACAACTTGCCGAAGAAGAGACTAAGAGATTAGCGATTCGAGAAAGTGCTGACAACCAACGTAGAATGATTGAGCGTCGAATGGATCAGTTAGATTATGAGTTGGCAGCTGATATTAATGCTATCAACGTTAGCATGAGGGTCTTTGAAAAAATGGTTGAAGATGGTCATATTGAACAGGCTATGATCTTGCATGAGCGAATTATTAGCAAGCTCTCAGGTCGGGTGAGCATTGCTGCTGACAAGTTCAATCAGAACAACCCCGATGGGCAAGTTAAGTTTTACACAACTTGAAAAATGATAGTTTAGAAGCCATTTATTTAACCCTAATTTTTAATCGATGAGTACTCTGTCTATTACCAATAGAACCCTTAAGTTGGGTTCTACAGTTTATCAAGTTAGTAATGTAACTAGCGTTAGTAAATATCGCATTCAGCCGCGTTATACTTTTAATATACGCTTCATTATCATATGTGGTTTATTAAGTTGGTTAGGGGTTGAGTTGGTTAAGAGAAATCCAGATATGTTGGTCTTGAATTGGGTTATAGTAATTTTATTTTCTTTTGTTGTTCTGGGAATTTTAGAGCGATTTATTAGACCCAAGAAATATGGTCTCAGTATAATAACAAACTCTGGAGGTGTGCAATTAATTGCATCTACTAATCAAAAGCTTATAGATAAAATTATTGATAAGCTTATTGAGATTATGAACAACCGAGATGCACCAGCAAACTACACGTTCAATGTTTCTGATGGCGACATTATAAATCAGAGTGGTCTCTTTGAAAATGGAGTCAAAGTTGGGTAATCAATATTCACTAGAATATATTGGAGTTTAAAAGCTATGAGTAGTCAAGGTGGACAAACCAATTACAATTCTGCTAAGGGAGATATTATTAATCAATCAGGATCTTTTGTAACTGGTGTTGATAAAAGCAAAATCCAAATCAACAACTCTCAAGATTTGGTGCAAGCTGCCAAAGATATTAAAGCTTTGCTAGATCAACTTTCAGTAGATTATCCCAGTGATAGTCCCGAAGTTTTGCGTGCGAAAGCTTTAGATGAAATTGACAAAAATCCTGAACTAAAAGTCCGAATTATTCGAGGACTGAAAGCAGGAAGTTTTGCAGCTTTGGAAAAGATGATTGATCACCCTATCGCCAAATTTTTTATTGAAGGTGCGAAAGAAGTCTTAAAACCCTAAATATAATGCTTTAATAACGCGGCATAAAAACCCATAACTTAACTACCTCAAGATATTAGCGATCGCAGTATTATGATGACGTTAAGCATCGCATGGTCATTTCAAATATCCCCAATGCTTTTAACCATCCAAACTAAAATTCCTAGAATTTCTTCCACAGGTGGAAGAGGATAATCCATCAAGTCAATAGTGACAGTATTTTCCTCAAGCTTCAGAAATCGCCATTGCGTACCACTGCTAATAGAACCATATATTACCGAAACTGGATGATTTTTTGCAGCATTGAATCGCTGTGCCGCAACCATCTCTGCAATACATTGTCCAAAACCAGTTCTTAAATCAGCTTTTTTTGCTTCCACAATTACAATTGCAGGAGCTTCAATTTCTAGCACTTCCGGCGATCGGCTCAAAAGGAAATCACACATTCCATTAAGCCCAACTGATTCATCAACTGTAAAATCTTCTCCAGAAAATAAGCTAATTTGCCGATTTAATATCCGTCTAACTTCTAATAATACTGGGTAAATAATTCCTTCAGAACGCGCTTTTTCACTTGCTGAAGAAGCTAGTGACAGACTTTCTCCAAGATATGCCGTGAGTGTAGCAGATGCTTCAATAGGCTCAGTGACAGGAATGAATCTCCCTCCTTCCTGCGTTTTTAAGCCAAAAGCTTCTTTAACTTTACTGATATTTGTAAACTGACTATAAGGCATAATTTCTAATTACTTTACAACTCCACATTTAGTCTAGCGAGTTAGGGTTATGTCTAGGACTGTTTCTTATATATCAGAGCATCTATATATATTTACACTTAGAACCATTAATTAAAATATATACTTGATAGATAAACTCTAATTATGCCGACTCAATGGCATGGGGTAACAGCGATGTCAATTGATGAAGTTGAAAACAAACAAAATAATGATCTAGTTCAACCTACTACAGATTTAATAGAAAAACTAGTAAAGGCAAAAGACAAGAAAAAAGCTAAAAAATCTAAACGGATTTTCGATGGTAGCACAGAAGCTTTTGCCAAAAAAATTCCCAAAAAGACTTTTGAAACTGAACTAGAGCAACTCCAGATTGA
This sequence comes from Nostoc sp., assembly GCF_036917775.1. Lineage (GTDB taxonomy): Bacteria > Cyanobacteriota > Cyanobacteriia > Cyanobacteriales > Nostocaceae > Nostoc. The sequence continues at coordinate 17,751 of NZ_JBALEQ010000020.1, read as the reverse complement.
GCTAGTCAAAATGCAATACTGGATTAAGCACACTGGCTATCGGGTTGTCGTCATATTTGAAGGGCGCGATGCTGCTGGCAAAGGAGGAGTAATTAAACGCATTGCCGATCCACTCAATCCTCGTGGCTGTCGTGTAGTTGCTCTGGGAACTCCTTCCGATCGCGAGAAAACTCAATGGTATTTTCAGCGCTACGTGCAACATCTTCCGGCAGCAGGTGAAATTATCCTCTTTGATCGCAGTTGGTACAACCGAGCCGGAGTTGAACGGGTGATGGGTTTTTGTACCGAAGCAGAATATCAAGAATTCATGCAATCTTGCCCGGAATTTGAACGAATGCTGGTGCGATCGGGCATTGTTTTAATCAAGTACTGGTTCTCCGTCAGCGATGAAGAACAAGAAAAACGCTTTCTTTCTCGCAGTCACGATCCAGCAAGACGCTGGAAACTCAGCCCAATGGATTTGGAATCACGCGATCGCTGGGTAGAATATTCCAAAGCAAAAGATACCATGTTTGCTTACACAAATATTCCAGAAGCCCCCTGGTTTACCATTGAAGCAGATGATAAAAGACGGGCGCGGCTCAACTGCATTCATCATTTGTTGAGCAAAGTTCCTTACGAAGACATGACACCTCCTCCCTTAGACCTTCCGTCTAGACCCGTGGCTGAGGATTATGTTCGCGCCCCCCGCAATGAGCAATTTTTTGTGCCTCAAGTGTATTAAACAATATTCCGGCTCTTGCGTTGGTTTTATGTTACAGCATTAAAATAGCCGTTTTATAGAAAGGCTCAAAAATTTAAAATCTAGTCATAGCAAGGAACATAGGCTTTGATTAGATTTTATTTATTATTCGACTCCATAAAAGGAACTGAAGAGCCAATATTCCTAAGTCAAAATTATGGTGTACAGCGACTTTACTCTAGAAAAAATTGCCGCAATTCATTACAACCGCCAAAAGGTCTACATTCGGGCTGTGTTAACGCATTCAGAATATGATGAAGGAAAGTGGAAGGAATAATGCAAAGTTTCAACCTAAATCAAACCATCACTGCTTGGTCATCTATTGCGGAAAACGTCTTTGTTCCTCACACGGAAGAGGAATATGAACGCTTAGTTGAGATACTTGATTGTCTCATCGATCAAGTTGGTGAAGACGAGACGCATCCACTCGCGTCTCTAATGGAAGTTATTGGTGTTTTAATTGAAAACTACGAAACTGAACACATTCCTGAGTTAGAGGCGATCGCTTAACTTCACCCAGTTATGAATATACAGTGGCGTGTTGTCGAGTGAAAGCGTAGGCGAAGCCCGTCGCAGACATCGCTACAACAGTCTACTTCTTTTACTGCGATCGCACTATCTCGTAAATCAGTTATATTAACACGCAACCATCGGGGTTTAGGCAAAGTACCCGGCTTGTTGATTGAGGATTGGATGGTTTAATGAGATCGCCTAGTTTATAGTATCATAATACAACTATATAGTATCATAATACAACTATATAGATAGAAAAATTCCAGATAACTATCCTAAATGGGGTAATTAGACAGAAAATTTCAGTCTAACAACTACTTGTTATGTATCCACAGATCACTTGTATATGAGTTACCTTGGGTTAGGGAAGCAACTATGATTTTCTTGAGTTACGCGCGAGAAGACGGTGAACGGGCAAATAGAATTTACTCGATGATTAACAGAACTGATAGACCTGTCTTCTACGACAAGATGTCACTGATTCCAGGCATGGATTGGAGAGAGGAAATCGAGAGAAATCTAGAGAAATGCAAACTAGTATTAATCCTATGCTCTCCCCATATTGTGGGAAAAGAAGGCTTTATTCAAAAGGAAATTCGCCTTGCATTAGAACGAAGTGAAATGATGCCAGAAGGACGCATATTTATTATTCCCATACGTTTTGATGGGGCTGATGTGCCGCGAAAAATAGCACGATATCAATGGTTTGATGTCAAGAATGAAACTGACTTCTACTGGATAGAGAATTATGTTGAATTGGCTTGGCTTCAAGTTGCGAATATTACGCCTGAAGAGAAGTTAGAGGTTGAACTCTTAAAAAAGGAGGATATCGTGATGTTCATAAAAGGTAAAAACTCTTATGGTCAACCAATTTTTACATACCTTAAGTTATCTATATTGCAGCTTCGAGCGATGAAACATGCGATTATAGAAAAAGCAGTATTTGAGCCGTCTGATTTTGGCAAAGTTTTAGTATCTGGAGAGGGGCATCCGAGCGAAGAGACTCAAGCGATAATGAATCGTCAGTATGGCTTAGTTAGTGAAGAACAGAAACGACAACAATCAGTTCGTGATGAATTTATTAGAGGTTATAGGGAAGCCTATTTGGCAATCATTGGTTCTGGATCTGATGTACCATTAGTTCAACCCCCAGATAATCTTCCCGAAGATAGTTCTCCACTCCGAGAAGGAATACGAAAAGGCATGAAAGAAGCTCTAAAAAGTCTTCCTAACGAAGTCACTTGATCTATTTAAGTTAAGTGTTTAATTCCTAACTTTAATTTTGTTATGTATGGTATTATATGCAAGGGAAAATTTGGACAAATATGCTTGATTTTGTAGAAGTGCCATCATATACCCGCGAGCTGAAAAAATGCAACAAAGCTTTTCCGTATCAGATCAACCATTAAAGGTATTTCTCTGTCACGGTAGTGAAGATAAACCTACTGTTCGGGAACTCTACTATCGACTCTTAGCCTCTGGTGTTAAACCTTGGTTAGATGAAGAAAATCTGCTGCCAGGACAAGACTGGAGATATGAAATTGCAAAAGCAGTCCGTGAGAGTAATATCGTCATAGTTTGCCTGTCACGTACATCAGTTAGTAAAGCTGGCTTTGTTCAAAAGGAAATCAAGTATGCTCTTGATGTAGCTGATGAAAAACCTGAAGGTTCTATTTTTCTTATACCTGCAAGATTAGAAGAATGTTCACTCCCTGACCGACTTAGTGGAAGGCAATGGGTAGATATCTTTCAAAAAAATGGCTTTGAACGTTTGCTTAAATCTCTACAAACTTATATTGGTCAATAGTAGCAACGCTGCATAACAATCCTGCTGCACCAGAACGAGTCTAAGTTATCAGTATGATGCAAAAATTATTTGCGTCTGGTGAGCAGGAACGTTAAAGCAAATTTAAATTTGATATACTCTAAATGAATTATTCTCGCTTTTGCTAATTGCATCCTCCATTCCTTAATGATCATAATTTTTAAATGAAGATGATCGCACCATTTAATCTAAAAAATCGTCATTTAAAATAGTCTTTTATCTTACAGCTTTTCTTTGAGAAAAATGCAAGCAAAATCTAAAAACGAGACTGCATAAGAATTATATTGTATGAAGGATAAAAACAGATTGTTCTTAGATAACCCTGCAACGGGCATTTAGGCTAGAAATAGGCTCTTTTTTCTCTCAACGCGAAAAAACCTTGCATTATATGATGTTGAAGAGCGATCGCTAGGTTCGGAGTAATCCCAAGAGTGCATTTGACGGAAAGGAAGACCCATCTTTTGGAAAACGTACTTCTCTTTCACACCAGAAGCAACTAGGTCAGGCTTCAGCGCTTTGATAAATTCCTCGAATTCGTAAGCGGTAACGTCGTCATAAACGATGGTGCCGTTTTCGATGTAGTGAGTGGTACGTTTGTAATCGTCATTATGAGCGAACTCATAACCTGTACCAATCATCTTCATGCCCAAGTCTTGGAAAGCTGGGACAACGTGGCGAGGACGTAGACCACCAACCATGATGGCAACGGTCTTACCTTCCAAACGGGGGCGGTACTTAGCAACTACCGCATCCATTGTGGGCTGATACTTGGCGATAACTTTCTCAGCGTTTGCTTGGATTGTTTCGTCAAACTTAGAAGCGATTTCCCGTAAAGATTCAGCAATCTTGGTGGGGCCGAAGAAGTTGTATTCCAACCAGGGTATACCATAAGCTTCTTCCATGTGACGGCTGATGTAGTTCATCGACCGGTAACAGTGGATGAGGTTCATCTTCACATTGGGGGTCATCAACATTTCGTTGATGGTGCCATCACCTGACCACTGAGCGACTACGCGCAAGCCGATTTCTTCTAACAGGATGCGGCTAGCCCAAGCATCTCCACCGATGTTGTAGTCACCAATGATGGCTACATCATAAGGAGTACCTTCAAACTTGAGTGTACCGTCTTTTTTCGCTTGGTCGGATCTGGTGAATACCCAGTCACGAACCATGTCGTTAGCAATGTGGTGTCCCAAAGATTGGGAAACACCCCGGAAGCCTTCGCAACGCACAGGTACAACTGGCTTGCCGATTTCTTTCGATGTCTTCCGAGCAACTGCTTCGATATCATCCCCAATTAGACCGATGGGGCATTCAGATTGAATGGAAACACCACGGTTGAGTGGGAAAAGTACATCAAGTTCTTGGATGAGCTTGACAAGTTTCTTGTCACCACCAAACACGATATCTCTTTCTTGGAAGTCAGAGGTGAAGTGCATGGTACCAAAGGTATCAATACCTGTGGTGCCGATGTAGTAGTTACGACGACCAGACCAAGACCAGTAACCGCAACCTACAGGCCCGTGGCTGATGTGGATCATGTCCTTAATAGGACCCCAAACCACACCTTTAGAACCGGCGTAAGCACAACCACGAGCGGTCATTACCCCAGGAAGGGATTTGATGTTAGATTTAACGCCGCAATCGGACTTACCTTCTTCGTATACACTTAAGTGCTTTTCGCGCTTTTTAGCAGCTTTGTCTGGGTACGCACTGAGAACTTCTTTAATTAGTTCTTTTCTTTCTTCGATGATGTTTTGATTTTCTGGAGGTGTCATATTTAGCCTCTGTGACTCGTAAGGATCGGGGCATAGGGGGACTAGGAGTCCCCTCTAAGAATTAGGGGGGAGATGCAAAAGAGAGAGGAAAAGGTAAGATATGGAACTCTTCCTTTTTCCTTGTGCTAAATCGTTATTTCTTAGCAGTTACTACTTGACTACAGGAGCTTTATTCAGCAGCAGTCTGAGCAACTAACTTAGCAGTATTTTCTTCGCTTTCGAGAATACCGAATTCAATCAACAATTCTTCTAGTTCTTCCATTTCGATGGGTGTAGGAATAGCCAGGTTTTTGTTGTTGATGATCTTGGTAGCCAATGTCCGATATTCGTTAGCTTGGTTGCTTTCTGGTGCGTACTCGTTAACGGTCATGCGGCGCAATTCAGCGTGTTGAACAATGTTGTCACGTGGTACGTAGTGAATCATTTGGGTGTTCAACCGTTTTGCCAAGGTTTCGATCAATTCGATTTCTCGGTCTGTGTTACGGCTGTTACAAATCAAACCACCCAAACGCACGCCACCGGTGTGAGCATACTTAAGAACACCGCGAGCGATGTTGTTAGCAGCATACATCGCCATCATTTCACCAGATGTCACGATGTAGATTTCTTGTGCCTTACCTTCGCGGATAGGCATTGCGAAACCACCACATACAACGTCACCTAATACGTCGTAAGATACGAAGTCTAGGTCTTGGTAAGCACCATTTTCTTCTAAGAAGTTGATGGCGGTGATAATACCACGACCAGCGCAACCTACGCCGGGTTCTGGCCCACCAGATTCTACGCAACGAACGTTACGGAAACCGGTTAACATTACTTCTTCGAGTTCGATATCTTCTACTGCACCACGTTCTGCGGCGAGGTGAAGAACGGTTGTTTGAGCTTTGCTGTGCAGCATCAAACGGGTGGAGTCAGCTTTAGGGTCGCAACCGACGATGAGGATGCGTTGACCCATTTCTGCCATAGCTGCCAAGGTATTTTGAGAGGTGGTAGATTTACCAATACCGCCTTTACCGTAGAAAGCTATCTGTCTAATGTTTTCTTCTGTCATTGTTCGTGTTTCCCTGCAATTGGTTGGTTGGTGGGTCTGTGCGTTTGTCAGTTGCGTTCACGCCAGTTGAGCGACAGTAGTGAGCGCGTGTAGAGCATCGTTGGTAGCGTTGGCATAAATGCCTGCTGGGGGCGATCGCTCCACAGCCCAAGTTATTGAAAGTAAGTACATTGATCGTCCTCGTTAAAATTTTTTTCTTTTGGTTGTTTGTCCTTTGTCCTTTGTCATTTGTTTTGACAAAGAACAAAGAAAATTACGCAATTTACAAATACGTCATAATGTGTTTCAGCTTGCAAGATTCCATAGGACTTGATGTTGTTATTTGTCAACAATCAATGCATAAGTCCTATTACTTGTTCAAAATAGCGCCCTTCATGTTTGTGACGCGATCTAGTGCAGCTTTGGTGTTTTCTGCTGACACTCCACGCACAGCCATTGCTTCACCGAGATGCTTGGCGATCGCATCGAAGTGTGGTTGCTGTAAATTCAATCCTGCGTGGGTTTTGTCCATTGGACGACCGCCGTATTGCTTTGGCCCTTCAAATATTTGAGCTAAGAAAGCAACTAGATGATTGCGTTGCTTCGCCATGTCTGTACCAGCAAAAACGGGAGCGAGGAGGCTGTCTGTGGCAATCCGTTTGTGGAGTTCATCTACTACTTGTTCAATAGCCGGTTGTCCACCAATATTGTCGTACAATGTGCTCATACTTGTCTCCTTTGAAGCGAGTTGGATGATGAAATTTGCAAGTAGGCGCTTAATCTCTTGGCCTATATGCTGTTAGCCGTCATAGTGGTAGGACTGATACCAATTCGTAATACTTCGACTACGCTCAGTACAAGTTCGTAATTAAGAAAGAATTGGTATGAAGCATCGAGTGGAGACAATGATTCGGTTCAAATCCTACTTTCTGTTCCTGGCTGAAGGCATATTAGGGCGTATTTGTAGAGTACGATAAGTCCTACAGCAATTCCTAAACTGCTTCGACTACAAGGCTCTTGCTGACACGATCTTGTAATCTGGCTTCGATCGCAATTTTGAGAGTTGCTGTACTACTAGAACAGGAACCACAAGCACCTTGCAGCACAACTTTAACGCGATCGCCTTCTACATCATAGAGTTCTACATCTCCCCCGTCTGCAATCAGTACGGGTCTGACTTCTTCATCAAGAACCTTTTGAATGAGAGCAATCTTTTGGACGTTTGTTAGCGCTCGTTCCTTAGATGTAACAATTTCTGTGGCAACTTTTACGCCGTAATTGTTGAGAGCAGGTGAGGCGTATTCCTGTTGAACTGATCTAATAATATCATCAATGTTCGCCAGACAGGAACCGCATCCGCCACCAGCTTTCACATAATTTGTTACTTGCTCGGCATCCGTGAGATGATTTTCTAGAATCACGCGACGAATTTTAGATTCGCTGATGCCAAAGCAACTGCAAACTAATGCACCTTCATCGTCATCATCGTGGGTAGCTAGAGGTATGCCACGATAATTATAGATAGCGGCTTCTAGCGCTTCTTGTCCCATCACAGAGCAGTGCATCTTTGCTTCTGGTAAACCACCCAGGTAATCTGCAATGTCTTTGTTGGACACTTTCAGGGCTTCATCTAAGGTTAAACCTTTAACCATTTCGGTTAATGCACTAGAAGATGCGATCGCACTAGTACAACCAAAGGTTTGAAACCGAGCATCTAGAATCTTATCAGATTCTACTTCCACTTTCAGGTGCAATCTCAGAGCATCACCGCAAGCAATGCTGCCGATTTCACCCGTTGCAACCTTAACTCCAGCTTCGCCCGTTTCTTCAATTTCTCCCTGATTTTTGGGATCGTAAAACAGTTCTAATACTTTATCGGTGTAGTCCCACATATTATTAAGTGCTGAGTAATGAGTGCTGAGTGCTGAGTGGGGAGTGGGGAGTAGTAAATTCTTTATTCCCTATTCCTTACTCCCTACTCCCTAATTAATTAACGATGCGCTAGTGCTTGTTCTTGTCCTTGCAACCAACCTGCATCATCATTTTTGAAGGGAGAGAGGGCGCGTAAACGTTCTACAATACTGGGCATTACCTCTATGACTTGATCGATTTCGGCTTCTGTGGTGTAGCGACAAAGACTGAAGCGAATTGAACCATGCAAAGTTGTGTAGGGTAAGCCCATTGCCCGCAGGACGTGGGAGGGTTCTAAAGAACCGGAGGTACAAGCAGAACCGGATGATGCACAGATACCGTATTTGTTCAATAACAGTAGGATTGCTTCACCTTCGATGTACTTGAAGCCGATATTGGTTGTGTTTGGCAATCTCTGCGTAACGTCGCCATTAACTACACAATCGGGAATTTTAGCTAGTAAAGTTTGTTCGAGGCGATCGCGCAGCTTTCTTTCTCTTGCAGTCGCTTCTTCCAAGTGTAACAGTTCTAGTTCCGTAGCTTTGCCCAAGGCGATAATTGCTGGAACATTCTCTGTTCCCGCTCTCCGTCCGCGTTCTTGGTGTCCCCCAATCATGAAGGGACGGAACCGAACCCCACGGCGGATATATAAAGCACCAATTCCTTTCGGCCCGTGTAGCTTGTGACCAGACAGAGTTAACATATCCACGGTGCTAGTCTTCATATTCAAGGGAATTTTTCCCACTGCTTGCACCGCATCTACATGGAAGATAGCGCCAGATTCTTTGACGCGCAACCCAATTTGCTCAATCGGGAAAACCGTGCCGGTTTCGTTATTCGCATACATAATTGTCACCAAGGCGGTGTTACCCGTCAAGGAAGCTTCTAGTTCATCTAGATCGAGCTGCCCTTGATTATTTACTGATAAATAGGTAACACTATAACCTTGGGTTTCTAATTGTTTGCAGACATTGAGTACTGCTGGATGTTCAACTTGGGTAGTGACGATATGTCGCTTTTCTGGTTGTGCTAACAGTGCGGCTCGAATCGCCGCGTTATCTCCCTCAGTTCCACAACTTGTGTAGACAATTTCAGACTCATCGGCTCCCAGGATGGCTGCAAGTTGTTCTCTTGCGGTTCTCACTGCTTTACCGACTTGCCCACCAAAGGTATGCATACTGGAGGGATTGCCGTAATAATCTGTGAGGTAAGGTAGCATTACCTCTATAACTTCTGGGTCTACCTTAGTGGTAGCATTATTATCAAGATAGATGCAGTTATTTTGCATTGTTGTCTTCAATTACAAATTAGGAATTATTTAATTAAGATTCAGATCCCATTGTTTGGGATTGACGCTTTTGCAACTGCTCAGAGTATTTCTGAGAATAGGTTTTAAACCAACGTTCCCAGTAATCTTGTTTATTTGTTAATTTAGCAACTACGTGATTGTAATTGGTAAACCAGCCTTCCCAATAATCGCTAGGCTGCTTAACGCAACCGTCGCAGGTGGGACAACCAGCTTTACACTGAGGCACGGTATGAATGCTACCAACGCAGTTTGTACAAAGTTCAGGGTCAATCCAGTGCTGTCCATCAACCACTTTAATTGCATTTGTCGGACATACCGTTAGACAGAGATTGCAGGAAATACACTGGCTAGTAAGAATTTTGTAAGCCATGATTTATTCTCCTTTTGGGTGCGGGGAGTGGGGAGTGGTGAGTGGTGGTGAGTGGGGAGTGGTGAATATTAAAATTCCCTACTCCCTACTCCCTATTCCCTATTCCCTATTCTCTAATTCCTTAACGTATTGCTCGTAGAACTCTAAAGCAACCTTTTCAATTACGTCGTAAGCTTCAACAGTCTTGATTCCAGCTTCTTGCAATTTTTCTTGAGGACAGTTACCAATCTTGGAAACTAAAACTGCTTTGCAATCTGCGATCGCTTTCATAATATGCTCAAAAGAAGCTTCTTCGCTGTATCCACCTTGGCAGTACTGGTCAATTTTGCGATGACCGATAAAGCGAACTTCGTTTCCACCCACTTCGTAAATTTGGAATTCTTTCGCATGACCGAAGTGTTGGTTAACTAATCCGCCGCCTTTGGTTGCTACTGCAACTAAAACTTTCGGACTATTGGCAACTTTCTTGCCAGCTAGCGCTTTATCTTTGGCTACTTTAAGTTCTTCTTTAAACTTCTCAATTCCTTCGTGAACAGTAGCGCGTTGTTCCATGTCATATTCGGGAGCCATTTCCAAGAATTTCTCTTTGGAAAACTCTTGACTGCGGTCTTCTCCCAACAATCCGACTGCATCGGCACGACACTGGCGACAGTGACGCATCATTTTCATGTTACCAGAGCAGTTGTCTTGAACTTCTTTGAGTTCTTTGGGTGTGGGGCCGCGTTGACCGGTTAAACCGAAGTGTGTGCCATGTTCTGGTGCAGAAATCAATGGCATGATGTTGTGCAAGAATGCACCTTTCTCACGGATGACTCGATTCACTTCGACTAAGTGATGGTCATTAATTCCGGGAATCATCACGGAGTTGACTTTGCACAAGATGTCAGCATCTTTCAGGGCTTGCAATCCTTCCATCTGTCTTTCGTGGAGGATTCTCGCGCCTTCAATACCTCTGTAACGCTTGCGTCTGTAGTGAACCCAAGGATAAATCTTAGCACCGATCTCTGGATCTACCATGTTAATGGTAATCGTCACGTGATCTATATTTAATTGTTTAATGCGATCGATGTAGTCTGGCAGCATTAAACCATTGGTTGATAAGCAAAGCTTGATGTCTGGTGCTTGTGCTGCAATCAACTCAAATGTGCGGAAGGTTTTTTCTGGGTTTGCCAATGGGTCGCCAGGGCCGGCAATTCCCACAACTGTCATTTGCGGAATCTTACCACCAATGACCAAAGCTTTGTGTGCGGCTTCTTCTGGTGTTAGCAATTCGCTAACTACTCCAGGACGGCTTTCGTTAGCGCAATCATATTTGCGGTTGCAATAGTTGCATTGGATGTTGCAAGCTGGTGCAACTGCAACGTGCATCCGGGCGTAGTGGTGATGAGCGTCTTCGCTGTAGCAGGGATGTTTCGCAATGCGTTCTTGGAGCTTTTCGTCCCTTTCCACGGTGGTGCTGGTGGTGCTATCGCAGCCGCAACCACCTGATTTTGCTTGGGTTGGCGATTCCGTAGCGTTGGAGTTGAGGAGTCGTGTAGACGGTGATGTCATTGAATTTCGCAAAAGGTCGGTGGACTTGGCTGCCACTGTGGGAGATGCTGTTGCTACTCTTTCATGCCCAGAATTGAAGTCGCGTCTTCCACACTGCCTGCAAACCCTTGGGTGAGGGCGACTTGTTTTCAAGTCAGACAGGCGATAGATATCTGATGTTCGGCTGGTGTGTGTCAACGTTCGGTTCTTGGGTAGAATTGGTGCTTACAGCCGCGACTTCTCTTCACTTCAGGCATGGTGCTATATCATCCCTCCACTCACTTTTCGCTTTGTTTTGTTTCAGAGCGTTAAGTGATTGGCGATAAAAGATTTATATCAGCCGTCTTGAAGCTAGGCGATATGTCTATCTAGGATAGAATTTATTGGATTTATTACTTTTGTACTCAGATACTAAAAAACCTAATTCTTCAAGCATTACAAGAATTAAAAAAGTTTTTTTCGGGTAGGGGTTCTAGTATTTTTTGGTTGGGGTTCTAGTGTTTATAGATAGGGGTTCAGGATTTCTTTGTACTCAGTCAAAACCCAATCCCAGCAAGGAATTTAATCTACTTGTAACTGGGTTTGGGTTATTTAAATGTGTACTCAGATTACCCTCAAATTCCATCAAAAGCAGTAAATGCCAAGGGTTTGAGGGTGAAAAACTGGAGTAGTCTATATCGTTCTACTCCAGAAACGTGCGAAATTCAATTCTGTATCTAACATATCATTTTTTTCAGGGTAAAAATGCAATTCATATTTATTTAATTTTTGCTTTGACAATGATATTCAATTGTGGTTCTAAGTCTTATCTGATAAGCGATATGAGGCAACGGAAATAGATATATTGCTGCACATAATTTTCAAAAAACTTAACTTTTAACTCCTTTTTTTTCATTCCCGCAATGAGGAGATGGGTAGGAAACTGTCGGATTTTGTGTTTAAGAGAAACAACAAACTATAATCTAACATGATTGAGCGATCGCAATGAATTTTCTGAATTGCTCACTACAAACCTTAGCAAAAAACCCCCTTCCCGTGTTGGGAAGGGGGAAAATTTCAAATCCGGCGAGTGGTGCTACTTGACCTCTATAAACGAGATTATGTTATCGAAGTCAGCCCCAACGGATTTATAATCACCAGCGCTAAACTCACGGCATCGACCACCAGTTTCATTTTGGCAGACACGTATAACGGTACCTGATGGTACACTTAACGAGCTAATAGCGTCATTTCCCACAACCTTTAAGTCACCTTGGTTGGCTTTGTATACTCCTGGAGTTGTGGGAAATGACTGGGAAGAACCAGCAAAATTAGCATCTCTGTAGACCTTAACCACCTTTGCTGACGGCGTGTAGGAGAGCTTGTAGATGGTGCCGCTATAATCATCCGAAATTAACAAACTACCTTGTTGATCGACTACCATATCTACGGGTCGCCCCCAGATTTCTTGTGTTGCTGGAATTAGCCAACCGTTGACTAAATCCATCTCCTGCTCTGGAGCCTTTGTGCTATTGTTCCAGGGAAAGTAAGCTATTTTGTAGCCCGTTTTCTTCTGTCTATTCCATGAACCATGCAGCCCCGCCACTGCCCCATTTGAGTACAGGCTAGGAAAGTTGGTATTTTGTAAGAATGTTAGTCCCAAGGGAGCGGAATGGGCTTGGATACCCTTGTTAATCCTGTCCATTGCATTGCAATTAACCTTGCCATTAGCATTGAACTGATAATCGCGGTCAAAGGGCATATTGTTCACGCCATTTGAAGTATCAGGATTGGGGTTGCAAAATGGCCAACCGTAGTTACCGCCATCTCGGACTCGTGTAAACTCCTCTGGTGGATGGTTATCCACGTAGGAAGGGATAATCTTACCGTAATTGCCACTGCCATCGTTGAAGGGATAGGCAATGTTATCTCGATTATTAACAACTACCCAAAGGTCATTTGTGTTAGGCACAAATGCTAATCCTTCGGCATTGCGTAAGCCTTGGGCAAACAGCCGCCGATTGCTTCCATCTGCGTTGTACTGGTAAACTGCACCACGCACTGGGTTACTAACAGTATCTTCCTTACAGGCATTGCAGGTAGAGGCAATGGACACATACAGTTTGTGATTGGCATCAAGAGCGATGTTTTTCAGTTCGTGACCATAAGCGCCTTTAAGTTCAGATGTGCTGCTGTCTGGTAAACCAGTTACAACAATTTGACGATTTTTTGCGGTTAAGTCTCCAGAGTTGTAGATAAAGCGGTTGATTTGATGAGTTTCAGAGATATAAACGTATGTGGTGTTGTTTATCTTATGAAACACAATGTCGTGTGGCTTGCGTAGACCCGTTACGAAGTCAGAAATAATTGGGTCTTTGCTGCCATTTGGCCGGACAATTAGTACTTTATTCGCACTGGGTTGTGATACTAGAAGATCCCCATTGGGAGCAACTGCCAGAAAGCGAGCTTTGCTAATGCGAGCATAAACAGCGATGGAGAAGTTGGGGGGTATTTTCAAGTAACGGTTAATATTGAAAGGTGCATAGTTCATGCTACTAGGCACTTTCAGCTTGGTTTCAACAGAGGCAGCAGGCGGTTGAGCCAACGCTGCGGGCGAAAAAACCTCTAAGGATAAACTAGCAACTGAAGGGATCAAACTAAGTAGCGACGCAGATAATATACGTCTGAGCATTGGTATTTGGTTTAGGGAAAACATAACCATTCTTAACTTTTCTCTAGCCTGGTAGTGATGTATCTGACACGTAACTCTCGGCTAGCCGATTTTTCCGAGAGCCAAAACAAAGATTACCCAGGGTACTTGTTTTTGAAAACACTTCTTAAAATATCTTTATGTAGTACATATACTGATATTTTTTATAACTCAGCAAAAATGTGTGAACCAAAAGTTACAAAAAAAGGCATAGCGATCGCTCTTTCCAACTAAAAAAGTCATCAAAACCAACGGAATTATCATCATTGCATATAGCCAAAAAACCTTGTACAGAGAGCTTGCAGCGTTATTCCCTATCAATAAGCCAAATTGGTATTTGAAAAACCATAACGCTCAAAACTTGGTTTTTCTTAAAAAATTGATTGAACCTGGTAAAATCCGTTTGGTAATTGAGCGCACATATCCGTTGGTATAATTAGCGGCAGCTTGTGGTTATAGCTGGAGTAATTGTGCAGTGGGGAAAATTGCATAGGTGCAGTTAGCAATTAATCTAAAAAACCAAGGTGAAACCTAACCCCTTTCAAGACGCGGGAAAGGAGAAAATTCAAAGTTTCTCTCCTTTTAGGAGAGAGATTTAGAGAGCAATACAGTTCAGATAAGACCAAAACACTTGTAGAGACGGCGATTTATCGCGTCTCGAAAACCCAAGATTTTTGCCAGTCGCCCTTAACCCAAGCGTATTGATTTAGAGAGAGGTTCTTCATATACCTGTGATATTTCTGCAATTACCCTGAAATCTGGAAACATTACTCTAGCTAGTGGATATACTCGTAATCAATATCTCAACAGAAGCGAGTATTATGCTGGACTGGTTAGCTATGTGGGGTGTAACTCAGGCCGCCGGGTTGATTTTTAAACCCATTTTGGAAGACTTAGCCAAGGATGCTGCTAAAGATTGGGCTAAAGATTTATTAAAAGGCATCCCTGGCAAGATTTTCCAGAAACTTAAGAAGGAAGACATAGAAATCGCTGCTGGTAAAGCCTTAAAGGAATTTTTGCAACTCATGCAGCAGCAGTTAAAGGTTCGTTGCAAACTTGCTGAAACTGAGATTAAAGAGTACACCAAAGATATCAAAAAATTTATCAGCGATAAGTCGGTTACAGAAATTCTTGGTCAGGCTTTTGATATTAATTGTGAATCTCTAGACGCTAAAACCCTAGAAGATAGTTGGAACAGGTTGCAATTAAAACCTCTGCCATCTAAGTTTAACTGGCAATCAATTACAGAACAGTATTTAACACAAGTCCAAGAACTTCTTTTAGATTCAAAAGAATTACACCATATCCTAGAATTACAAAATTTATCTGATATTGAAATAAATACTAAAGAAATTGCTGGTGTTGTTCCAGAGTTTAATTTAATTAAATATCAAGAAGGAATTTGTGAACGCTATGGCAATCTCAAGTTAGATAGCTTAGATACTAGCGGCTATGCCTATAACGAACTGAAATTATGGCGGATTTTTACTGCTCAAAATGTCCGGGAAACTCATCAAGTTTTAGCACAAGTTCACGAACTGCCTAAAGAACATCTTAGACGGCTGCGAGAAAGTGACCAAGTAGAAGCAGAAGTTGAATTAGAAGAATTAGAACGCCACAAACGAGTTTATTTTGAACAGCCGATACGTTCAGTTTTAGATGTGGTCAATAAAAAGCAAGATTATAAATATATTGTGATTTTAGGCGATCCTGGTTCAGGTAAGTCTACATTCTTGCAATTTCTGGCTTTGAATTGGGCAGAGTCTCCACTGGATAATGTTATATCATTACCAATTCCGTTGCTAATTGAATTACGCACTTATATGCGGCGACGGGAAGATAAAGAGTGCAATAATTTTCTAGAATTTTTTCATCAATGTAGTGGTGCTGTTCATCATCTCAATCAGCTCGAACTAGATAAAAAATTAAAAGCTGGTAATGCCTTAGTGATGTTTGATGGTTTGGATGAGGTATTTGATCCTGGTAAGCGAGAGGATGTAATTACTGATATTCATCGCTTTACTAATGACTATCCTGATGTGCAGGTAATTGTCACTTCTCGGATTATTGGCTATAAACCGCAACGATTGCTTAATGCTGAGTTTCGCCACTTTATATTACAAGATTTAGACTCAGAACAAATTCAGGATTTTATCTACCGTTGGCATGAGTTAACTTTTACCGATGCAGTTGATAAAGTGAGAAAACGGGAACGGCTACAAAGAGGAATTCAAGCTTCCAAATCTATTGCAGAATTGGCGGGAAATCCTCTGCTGTTGACGATGATGGCAATTCTTAATCGGAATCAAGAGTTACCAAGAGATAGAGCTACACTTTACGATCAAGCATCGCGGGTGTTGCTGCATCAATGGGATGTGGAACGCGCTTTGACAGAAGATCAGAGGTTAGATCCCAAGACGATTGATTATAAAGATAAGCAAGCAATGCTGCGTCAGGTTGCTTATATTATGCAAACTGGTGAGAAAGGTTTGGCTGGTAATTTGATTAATGAAAATGATTTAGTCAAAGTTCTGACTGATTATCTCAAAACCATAGAATTTGATAAACCCAGAGATGCTGCGCGGGTGATGATTAATCAACTGCGGACTCGCAACTTTATGTTATGTTTCGTGGGTGCGGATTATTATGCTTTTGTGCATCGGACATTTTTAGAATATTTCTGTGCTTGGGAGTTTGTCTGGCAGTTTAAAGAAACGCAAACGCTGACTCTTGAGGAACTTAAGAATGAAGTTTTTGGCAAACACTGGCAAGATGAAAGTTGGCATGAAGTCTTGCTGCTAATTGCGGGAATGATTGAGCCAAGATTTGTTGGGGAGATTATTGATTATTTAATGGTGCAAGATGGCGAAGAGGAAAAGTTTGTCAATCTCTTTTTAGCGGCTAAGTGTCTTGTAGAGGTGAGAAACCGCTCAGTAATTGCGTTAACGGCTAATAAATTGCTTAATCAGTTAAAAGATTTAACTAAATATGACCTCTGGTACTATTACAACCTCTATCAGGATAAAGAAGAAACTCAGCTAGTTCAGGAAATTTACGCTCAAGCAGTCACAGCAATTGCAACAACTTGGCAAGAATCTCTCGACACCAAAACCTGGCTCAAAGAACGCGCTACCCAGGATGATAACCAGATTGTGCGAGGTGCAGCAGTCAAAGAATTAGCGAATCACTTCAAAGATGATCCTGACACCAAATCCATCCTCAAACAACGCGCTACTCAGGATGATGGATATTTTGTGCGATATCTAGCATTCAGACTATTAGCGTACAACTTCAAAGATGACCCCGACACCAAATCCATCCTCAAACAACGCGCTACACAGGATGATAACCAGATTGTGCGAGGTGTAGCAGTCAGAGAATTAGCGTACAACTTCAAAGATGACCCCGACACCAAATCCATCCTCAAACAACGCGCTACCCAGGATGATAACCAGATTGTGCGATGTGTAGCATTCAAACTATTAGCGTACAACTTCAAAGATGACCCCGACACCAAATCCATCCTCAAACAACGCGCTACCCAGGATGATAGCTGGAATGTGCAACGTGCAGCAGTCCAAGAATTAGCGAAGAACTTCAAAGATGACCCCGACACCAAAACTTGGCTCAAAGAACGTGCTACCCAGGATGATAACGAAGATGTGGGAGGTGCAGCAGTCGAAGAATTAGCAAAGAACTTCAAAGATGACTCCGACATCAAAACCTGGCTCAAAGAACGCGCTACTCAGGATGATCACAATTATGTGCGAGGTGCAGCAGTCCAAGAATTAGCAAAGAACTTCAAAGATGACCCCGACACCAAATCCATCCTCAAAGGACACGCTACCCAGGATGATTACGAAAATGTGCGACGTGTAGCAGTCAGAGAATTAGCGAATCACTTCAAAGATGACCCCGACACCAAATCTATCCTCAAAGGACGCGCTACCCAGGATGATAACTGGAATGTGCGACGTGCAGCAGTCGAAGAATTAGCGAATCACTTCAAAGATGACCCCGACACCAAATCTATCCTCAAAGAACGCGCTACCCA
>NZ_JBALEQ010000019.1:0-35938 GCF_036917775.1 Nostoc sp. | reverse complement strand
AACCTTTTCGCCTTTCTTTAAGTATTTTTATGTTTTGTTGAGAAAGATCCGGGTAATGGATAGCTTAAAAAAGGGGGGAACCGGAATCAAAGTCCTCCTTAAAAAGGGGGATTTGGGGGGATCTAAAACGTTTTGCTACCAAGAAGAGGATTTTTAAAACATCCTCTAAGCACTAAAGTGCTTACTACAAACTCTTAAAATTACGTTATACATTGTACTACTGTTGTCCATGCAAAAAGTTCTTTAACCACCTAATGACTTCACTTGTTGTTTGCTCATTGGCCATTTGAAGACATTGCTGTACAATTTCTCTGACGTTAGGAAAGTAGCTGCTTTCTGTAAGCACATAACTTTCTGCCTGCAATCTATAAATTAATAGGCGATTACTCTTTAATATCCAAACTTCTGGCACCCGATAAGGTAAGTAATCATTAATATCGGTGTAACTTGTAACGTCTATTTCAATTGCTAAATCTGGTGGTGGATCTGACTCCCAATCAATTCTTTTTTTACCTACTACTGCTCTACAATTTTCAATGTAAAAGGAATAGTCTGGTTCAATACCACTAATTTCTGGCAAGCTCATGGTAATGGGCGTAAATGACTCGTATATGCGGTTTAAATGATCCAGCAAAACCTTAGCAATATCTGCCAACAAACTCGCATCTCTTCCATGTTCTGGTAGCGGTGCCATTAGCAAAATCTCTCCAGGTCGATATTTAATGCGAGGCGAAGAGCGATCGCCTAGTTGCTGACTCAATACTTGATAGTCTTTCCAATCTCCCAAAAGCTTCAACACCGCGCCAGGTGGTAACTCGATTCTTTCTAGTGTAATTACGGTATCCATCTTTGGCTGTTTCACTAATTTAAGTTAGCCAGTCGATTACAATATACATTAAAAAGTTATTTTTAATTAGTTATGTAAACATTTTTTCGATTGTTTGCATCATCAGAAACAACCGATAAGGAAAATTAGGAAATTGAATAAAATTATAATTGGCATAAAAATGCTTACTGTTACTAAACCCAAGCGAGTTGCGATGCCTGCGGCGGGCGTAGCCATCGCAATTTTTTCTTTCAGCCTCGTTGTTTACAGCCAAATTGCATCAGCCGCCTTAATACCCCTACGCAGCAAAAAGGGAATGGTGGTTTCAGCGCATCCTCTAGCAAGTGAAGCAGGAATTTTGATGTTACGCAAAGGGGGTAATGCAGTAGATGCAGCTGTAGCCACAACTTTTGCAATCTCTGTAGTTGAGCCTTTTTCCGCCGGAATCGGCGGCGGTGGATTTTTGCTGATGCACTCTGAGAAAACTGGCGAGATGAAAGCGCTAGATTTTCGGGAACGCGCACCCTTGAAAGCTACAAAAAATATGTATTTAGATGCAAAAGGAAAGGTGCGTCCGAATGCAAGTATTAATGGTTATTTGGCAGTAGCGACACCAGGAACGGTGGCGGGACTTTATGAAGTGCATCGTCGCTATGGTAAACTTTCTTGGCAAGAGGTGATGAAACCTGCGATCGCACTTGCTAAAGATGGCTTTATTCTTGGCAATGTGCTAACCCAAAGGCTCAACCAGCCCCAGCTAGCAATTCTCAATAATCCCACAGGGCGAGAAATTTTCACTCGCAACGGCAAATTTTATCAACCAGGGGAGAAACTGGTGCAGAATGATTTGGCACGCACTTTAACAGCAGTGGCCGAAAATCCCCAAAGTTTTTACACCGGAAGTATTGCTCGGGCGATCGCTTCTGATATGGTAAAAAATGGTGGTTTAATTACCCTAGAAGACCTGAAAGCCTACAAACCAATCTGGCGGAATCCTATTTGTGGCAATTTCCGCAAAGCTAAAGTTTGCTCAATGCCACCCCCATCATCGGGAGGCGTTCACCTATTGCAGATTTTAAATATTATTGGTGACACTGATTTAAAATCTTTGGGATGGCATCATCCTGACGCTATCCACTTAATGGTAGAGGCAATGAAAATTGCTTACGCCGATCGTTCAGAATATTTAGGCGATCCTGATTTTGTCAAAGTTCCTGTACAAGAACTACTCAGTCCAGCTTACGCCAAACAACGCCGTCAAGAAATTAATATGCAAGTGGCTAAACCCTCGACCAAGGTCAAGCCAGTAGATAGAAAAATACTACAACGTTTTAATCAAGCTAATAATCGCAGTTTAGAAGAAAATACCATTCCTTTATCTCATCAGTCTCTTAAACTGCACGCGACGCGGTATGAATCTCCTGAAACCACCCATCTTACGGTTGTGGATGAAGAACACAACGCTGTAAGTCTAACTTTCACCATTAACCTCAGTTTTGGTGCTGGTGTGGTGACACCGGGAACTGGAATTATCCTCAACAATGAAATGGATGATTTTGCTGCTGCGCCAGGAGTACCTAACGCCTTTGGTTTAGTTGGTAATGATGCCAACAGCATTGCACCCCGCAAAACTCCCTTATCCAGTATGACTCCCACAATTGTCACAGAAAATGGTCATTTTCGGATGGCAGCAGGTGCGCCTGGTGGTAGCACTATCATCACTCAGGTTTTGCAAGTCATCCTAAATGTGCTGGAATACAACATGGATGTTGGTGCAGCTGTTTCTGTTCCACGCATACATCATCAATGGCTTCCAGATGAGTTGCGTCTAGAATCCTGGGGTTTAGATGCTCTGACTTTGCAAGAATTACGCCGTCGGGGGCATAAAATAAAGGAAACTACTCCTTGGGGTAATGGTAACGCGATCGCGGTTACATCTGATGGAACTCTAGAAGGCGCGGCAGATCCTCGTGGTGAAGGTTCCCCCAGAGGTCTATGAGTGAGGGACTGCAAAGACGCGAATAATAAATGACCTAATAACTATTGATTTTGGATTGTTGACTCTACGTAGCTACTGCTGCCAAACTCATTGGCGCGTGCGCTAGGTACTAGTGTCCAACCTGCTTTGAGAAGTTTTTGATAAGTTGCCCAACCTTTAGAACCACCTGGTATTTGATAATCTGGGACTGTGAAATGTCCAAAAGCCGTGTAGGGCCGCCAAGGCTGATTGGGTTCTGTCTGCAAATACAAGATTTTTTCGCCGTCGCCACCAGACTTAGATAACCAGCACATTTGTCGATGCATTGCAAACTCCTTTGCTTTTAGCTAACAACTAACGCATAATATCAGACTTTTGTCAAGATATTTCTCACCCTTGTGAGCTATTTTTGGATATGCAGATAAACAGATTTGCCTCACCTTATGTATTAGGGTGAGATTTTTCTAATGTTATCCGCGTTTTTTGCGATCGTGTGTAACAATAACTACTGTTTTCAGCGTGGTTAGGAAAAGGAGTGTGGGAGGTGTGGGAGGTGTGGGAGGATGGGGAAGAAATCTGACCCCGCACACTCCCCACACTCCCCTGCCTACAGTATCGTGAGAGATCTGGGATTAGCGGATAGTGCAGCGTGCGATCGCTGTAGAAAAACTCTAAATATTTGGTGGGCGAGCTTTTTTTGCGATCAAAGCCCAATTTGATCGAGTTTTCCAAATACCATGACCTTCTCTGTAAATTAGCAAAAGGTCGAGTTGTGATTGAGCATATCAATCTTTCTAGCCATTTTATCGCCGACAATGCCGCGAATTGTCTGTACTAATTGGGTGTATGCAAAGTCAGACAAAGCTGGCGTTGTTTCTTGCAAGTTAATTGATTGATCTAAATCAATCCATGATTTGCAACCGCCGTATTTAGGGTAATAAGGAATTTCTTGCTCTTGGGTTAGCTTATATGTCCGCAGGAGGAGAATATAAAGGGGCTGGCGTGGTTTCCATTTAAGGCGATCGCTAATAAAATGTTCGTTCCAAATATGGAACGGAAGTAAGGCGTTGACAATAAATTCATCACTAACTGGCAAAATATCTGTAATTTCAGCCCAACTGCCGATGCGAACTGTTTCTGGATGCCAACCTGATGTTACTGGATAAACACAATTAGCATACTCAGGTTTGAGCATGAAAGCTTGTTGATGTTCATAGGTAGGGTAAAGCAAAATTTGCTTATGGGCAACTTGGAAATGTCCATTTCGTTCATGAATACCCCCTTTGCGGAGCAACATAATTGTTTTGCCACTTTCCAAGGCATTTACGGCGACTGCCCATTCTTTGAGAGCATGAAAAGTTGTAGTCAATTCCATCAGCATCTACTGTAACTCTGATTTAATTCAAGCTAAGACCGATAAAGTGTGAAACTGTCCAAGGGA
The DNA here is from genome assembly GCF_036917775.1 of Nostoc sp. GTDB lineage: Bacteria > Cyanobacteriota > Cyanobacteriia > Cyanobacteriales > Nostocaceae > Nostoc. Next base: position 31,693 of record NZ_JBALEQ010000019.1, on the reverse strand, counting down.
ATGAATTAGAAAGCAGTTATAAAAAAGCGATCGCTAGCAACCCAGCAGATAATCGTGCTAAAAATAAACTGTTTCAATGCGAAAACTTTGAACATGCTCAACAAGCGCTACAAAAATTACGTCCCATAGCCCTTATTTATAATTGTACCCCTGCTCAGTTAGCTTTGCTGTGGCTAATTGCCCAAGCCCAAATTAATACTATTGCAAACGCACATTATCCTCAACAAGCACTAGTACCGCAAGGCGGAATTAAAAATTAAAAGTTAAAAATTAAAAATGAATACTGCATAAGGGTTTCGTTGATTTGAAATGAGCGGTTTATTTCCGCCGTGTTTTACTAGACAGCGTATTAGCCGCCCAAATTAAGCTTTATCCTGCCCGATTGGTAAAAATTGAGGCAATTGGACGTATTTGCGGTAATTGTCTGGATGACAGTCAAATTATCTGCAATTGATGACAATGCAGTTTGATTAGCTATGCTAAACTCTTGAAGATCCCCTCAAATATCTTAAAAAGATAGTCAGGGATCAAATCTCTAGAGCTAGATTGCAAAATCTAACAAAACATCAACTTTAGTAAACTAAGAGTTGCAACTTAGAAACTGAAGTGATAACTTAAATAGTAGGACACCAAACAAAATAAAACCAAAACAAAAGGGTAAATGACTTAGTGTCCCCTGTCATCAACCCAAGCAAATTTCAGCATATCAAGATTACAAAAGTGGCAAAAGCCTAATGTCAAAGGCAAAGGCAAAGCCGAATCCCAAAGCGGAAAAACGCAAGAATGCTGAATTTGTTAGTTCTCTAGTCCACCCTAGTTATTAACCTTCAATTACTTAATTAGTTTAACAATTTGAAATCTGTGAACTCGATAAAACCTGGTCAACCTTGATCAGGTTTTTGGTATTTTATTGTGATATAATTTTCTCGGTAAGGCAGATGGTGCCGGAATTGACGCTTGAGAAGCTAGTTAGAAAACTAGAGTCTTTTTAACAAAAGCTAGTTAATGTGCCCAATAAACGTTAAATTTTTTGGTTGGATTACTTTATTTATTTTGTATATATAAACAATCCCACTAATACCAATTTTTTATGAAGCTGCATAGAATTAGATCCCCCCTAGCCCACGCCAGTCGCTCATGGGGGAAACCCCCAAGACCGCGCTGCGGAAAAACATCTATCAAAGTCCCCCTTTTTAAGGGGGATTTAGGGGGATCAATATATATACAACTTCAGATTAAATTGGTACAACATGGGCTTGTTTTGTAGAATATAAACTCAAATTAACTAAGTCATTTTCAAGCCGCGAAGAAAATAGAATGGCAATGTATCGTGTTCAAAAAAATTGATGAAATATAATAAATTTTCAAATAAAATTACTACAGCTATTATTATCACGTTCCTTTCTTTTTCTTGTAAGTCTTCTATTAGTACAAAAGCAGAACAGGCACAAGCAACAGATAAATCGAAACCCGATCCGAATCTTGTATATGGAGATTTAATTATTAAAGAACAATCAGATTATATAATGATTCCCGTTATTGTTCCCGAGCAGAATGAAGATAAAAAAACTGATTTAAGCCTTTCACGTTCTTATGAAAGAAATAACCAATTGTCTAACATCATTTTTTATCCAAAGCAAGATGGTGAAACTCATATTTTATTAAATAAAAAAGCCATTATTGCCTCCTTTGATTTATTAGAGGTAAAAGCGGTAGAGAAGCCGCCTACAAGAGTTTGGTTTTATAAAATTCTTGAACAAGACACAAACATTGATACAAAGCTCAACAGCGAAGATGCTACTGTTGGTTATCTTTCTGATTTATCAGGTAAGAATCTCCAGCAAATTACCCCAAACAATACTCAAATCATCAATTGGGTTGTTGTTCCAAGTCAAAATGCAATTTTTATAAAAATTATCAAAGATTCAGATAATGATAAAAAATTTACAGGAAAAGATAAAACTAATTTTATTAGGGTTAACCTAGATAAACCTGCTATGGGATCTGAGATTATTAGTAATCAGGTAGAGCAAGAAATTAAGTCATCCGCTCTTAAGTGATTAAGTTTATTGCATTGAACTGGGCCCCGCCACGCTTATACCTATCTACAAGGATTCTGGATAACGTGTATTTAATTTATGAAGATGTCTAATTATCTGAAATCAGTGACAATAGAGTTTAGATAGTAAAACCTTATCCAAGCCATGATAAATAAGATTGTGGAAGCTCAGGCATGAATAATGGATGTGAATGGTAACATTACCGTGGTAGCCCAAACTACAGTAAATCCTGTGCGTTCCTGGTTATCAATTACCTCCTGTCATGGTTATGACTAAAACAACTAGGATTTTTGGCGCGAATTCTGTAAAAGTTAAAATACAAAAGCAGCCAGGGCGTTGGCATAAAACCACACTGGCTCACTTTTTACGTTTGCCTTTGTACTTTCTGATAGCTTTGCTATGTATCTTGGGTTCACCCGTGCTAGCAAAAGTTCCTGGCTCAATTAATTCTTCATCTCAATTACAGATTAACAATTTGACATCGCTGGCTGTAGTTAATGACCCAGGTTCGCTATTAGAACAGGGAAAAGTTTTATACAATTCTGGTAACTTTGCCAAGGCAGTAGAAGTATTACAACAGGCTGTCCAAACATATAAGCAGCAAGAAGAAAGCCTCAGACAGGCAGCGACACTGAGTAATCTTTCGCTAGCTTATCAGCAACTTGGTTTATGGAGTCAAGCACAGCAGGCAATTACAGAGAGCTTAAACTTGCTCAAAGGACAAGATAAAAACCAAAATTTCCAAATCTTGGCCCAATCACTGGATATTCAAGGTCGTCTCCAACTGATAATGGGACAAGCCGAGGCAGCTTTAGCAACTTGGCAGCAGACAGAAGAAATTTACAGGCGAGCAGATAATCAAAGTGGTGTGGTGCGATCGCTAATCAATCAAGCACAGGCGTGGCGAACCCAAGGATTTTACCCCCGCGCTGTCAAAACACTCGATCGGGTAAGTCAGACGTTAAAATCTCAAGCAGATTCGATAGAAAAGACAGTGAGTTTGCGATCGCTCGGTGATGCTCTTTTAGTAGTGGGCGATTTGGAAAAGTCACGTCTGGCGCTAGAAGAAAGTCTGACAATTGCTCGAAATCTGCAATCAAGTGCAGATATTGCAGCCAGCCTGTTCAGCTTGGGGAATAATGCCCGTAAACAAAAAAACAACCTGCTAGCGATCGCCTATTATCAAAAAACAGTTGCAGCATCTCCCCCACCTTTAATAAAAGTCCAAGCCCAACTCAATCAACTGAGCCTACTGATTCAAAATCAACAATGGGCAAAGGTTCAAACCCTCTTACCATTGATTGAATCCGAACTCGCTCAACTCCCTCCCAGCCGTGCTAGCATTTACGCTTATGTTAACTTTTCCCAAAGTTTGGCAAAAGTCAAGGGTGGTATATTGCAAGCATCTAGTCAACATTACTACTCAGGATTCAGCACCAAAGACTCAGCAGTATTACTTGCCAGAGCCATTGAACAATCCCGCAGTTTAGGAGACAAGCGGGCAGAAGCATACTCACTAAAGAGTTTAGGCGGTTTGTATGAAGAAACCGGGCAGTTATCATCCGCGCAAGAGCTTACCCGGCAAGGATTAGCTTTAGCACAGAGCAGCAATGCACCAGAAATCACCTACACCTTAGAGTGGCAGTTAGGTAGATTACTGCGGGCAGAAAAAGATATGAATGGTGCGATCGCAGCCTATGATGCTGCTGTGGACACTCTCCAGTCCCTTCGCAAAGATTTAGTAGTCAATAAAGACGTAGTTAACCAGGATGTACAATTCAACTTTCGGGACAGCGTAGAACCCATCTACAGAGAATCAGTAGAGTTACTGCTAAAATCCCAAGAAGGAAAACCAGATCAAAAAATATTGGAGAAAGCACGCCAACGCATTGAAGCACTCCAACTAGCAGAATTGGACGACTTCTTTCGAGAAGCTTGCCTACAAGGACAGAGAGTAGCCCTCGATCAAATGGTGGATAAAGATAATCCCACGGCTGCCATCCTTTATCCAATTATTCTTCCTGACGAACTTCAGGTAATTGTCAAAATTCCCAAACAACCCCTGCAAAGCTATACTACTCAGATTTCTCATACAGAAGTAGAGAAATTGTTACTAGAACTGCGAAAAAATCTTGTCAATCCCACCGCTACCAAAGCCGTCCAAACCGAGGCGCATAAAGTTTACAACTGGCTGCTTCAACCCATTGAGTCAAAATTGCAAAACAGTGGGGTAGATACCCTAGTGTTTGTCCTAGATGGCCCCTTACGCAATTTACCAATGGCAGCTCTATATGATGGTAAGCAATACTTGGTAGAGAAATATGCAATTGCTCTGAGTGTGGGTTTGCAACTCCTCGATCCAAAACCACTGGTAAAACAGCAGCTCAGAGCGCTAACCGCAGGACTGACTCAGCCACCACCAGGTTTTTCCAAGTTTGCACCGTTGCTTGCGATCAAATCTGAATTTGACGGCATTACCAAAGCAGGAGTCTCGACAACTAGCCTACTAGATGGAGATTTTAAGAAAAAGAATTTAGAGGGTGAAATTAATGCTGCTTCATTCAACATAGTGCATTTAGCAACTCACGGTCAGTTTAGTTCCCGCCTTGAAGACACTTTTATTTTAGATTTCGATGGTCAGATCAATGTCAAAGATTTTGATACTCTTTTTCGCAGTCAGGGTAAAACTATAGTAGAGTTACTCGTTTTGAGTGCTTGCCAGACAGCAACAGGAGACAGCCGTGCAGCACTGGGTCTTGCAGGAGCAGCTGTCCGAGCTGGCGCACGCAGTACCATCGCCTCACTGTGGCAGATTGATGATGAATCAACGGCAATGTTTGTTAGTGCCTTCTATCGGGAACTCAAGAGTGGAAAAATCACCAAAGCCAAAGCTGTCCACCGTGCCCAGCTACAACTGTTGCAACACCCTAACTACAAAGCACCAAGCTTTTGGTCTGCTTATGTGTTGATTGGCAATTGGTTGTAATTTGGGCACTTGGGCATCAATACTTGTCAGTTAAGGGGAAAAGGGAAAAGAAAAAACCTTTCCCCTTTAACCTTATTCCCCAAGCCCAATTCCGAGTTAAAAATGCAAAACCCGATCAGTATCGCATCATATAGGACTCATATTTGATTTTTGAAAAAAATTCGGTACAACTTAATCTTCTGAAATCCTTTTGCCTATTGCCTACCTACGCAAGTGATTTCAGTAATCAAACCGGATTCCTCTATCTAAAAAATGATCAGTCAATTCACTAATCAAATTTTTGTGGTGACAGAAGTAAATAGCAGTATTGGAAAAATGCTACCGATACATTACTTGCACATGATTTACTGACTTCTGTCAAAATCTGATGAAGTATGGAAAATACTACAAATTTTGCAAGTAGCTATCACATTAGCTCAAAAATAAGGAAATTTTAATAATTATCTGTTGCAATACACCATCGGATACATTTATGATTCTAAAATCACCTGATTTAACACATAAATATATTTATATTGTGAAACTTTTCATACAATTATACTGGTGATTACATCATCACTGACATTCTTTTTTTTTACAGACACTTGAAGTAAATTTCTATACTTAAAACTTTGCAGTAATAATTTTCATATTTACTTCAATAAATCCAGCTACAAAAGCATTCTCTGATAATTAACTACTGACATTGCAGCAGTTTTGAATAATAAAATTCAAAGAAATAATTTATTTAAGTCGTAATTTTACGGTTTTTAATGACTAATCTTTAAAGTTACGATCTTACCCAAGGTGGTAACAGTAACAGTACATTTGTATGTACTTTATTGCGTCATCGAAAAATAGTTTAGCTTGAGTTACTGTTAGCTCTTTACAGAAATGTGAGGAGAGTTCTCATAACGTTTTCTACCACAGTTTATGAGGTAAGTTGTTCATTTTGATAGCGATTACAATCGCTGTGGCAGCATCTTAAGCTAACAAACTTTCTGACTTTCTCAATAAGCACTCTCTCAGGCTTTTGCTTGAGTGATGCTATGGCTGACTGGATAACCAAGTCGGTTACAAACCCATTTGTCTATCGTTAGGAATATGAAAATGAAAATGAAATCAATTCTTGAGTTGATTGAGCAGAAGAACCGGGAATATGCAAAGTTGCCGTTCTTTGAGTATATGAAAGACGAGTCCATTGATCCACGCCAGAGACTGGCATTTGCACCTGTGATTGCTCCACTGGCACTGGAATTCAGTGAGTTATGCAAAAGAGTTCTTAGAGATGAGCCAACGACTAATTACATTCAAGAGATGGTAAATCTGCACACGCACGAAGAACATTTTCACTGGCAATGGTTACTAGAAGACATGGAGAAGATGGGGATTGACTATCCTATGCGGTTTAGTGATGCCGTGCGATTCCTTTGGAGCGATCATACCAAGGTTTCCCGTTCGATGTTTCCTATCTTTGAGCGGTATACTCGGGGAGCAGATCCTATCATCAGATTGGTTGCCATTGAGGTATCTGAGGTGACGGCGAATGTTTTTTTCCGTTCAACCATGTCTGCGGCCTTGCAACTGCAAGAAATGACTCAAACAGAGTTCCGTTACTTTGGTATGCGTCATAACCATATAGAAAATACCCACACTCTTCATACTCCCTCTTCTTTGCAAATAATGAGAGAAATTGAAGTGTCGGAAGAAATTCGTCAACAAGCACTTGAATTAATTGATGTGGCGTTTGTGTATTTTACAGATTTGATCAATGAGTTTTTAGTTTATATTAAGACTCATTCTTATCAAGAACCCTTTTCTAAAGTGTACGAACCAGAGCGATCGCTAGCATCTGCCTAAACTATCTGCTCAATTTTCATTCATTCGGCGACGATAAAAGGCTTTGACTCTTTTATCGTCGTTTCTTTAACAGTGACAGCTACTGTATAAATAGCATTGCGCTCTTGCTGAATTGGTTGAATTGCTCCATCATAGTCAGTGGCTCGACTCATTAAGCTATATTGTCCTGGCGTTGGTGGAGTCCATTGAAACGTGAATCGTTGCCAAGCATATTGCAACCGTGCTTCAACTTCAGCAGCTTGCCAGGTGATACCACCATCTGTACTAAAATCCACCGACTGGATACCCTTGGATGCCCAGGCCCAACCCCAATGTGTTTGAGGTTGCAGGTATAATACTTCATTTTGAGAAGGATGAACAATTACAGACTCCGGTGCAACTTCCCAAACGGGTTTTAAAGTCGCATCATCGCCTTCAACTCGATCGTTATAGAAAGTTGTTGTAAAAGGCCCTGGCGATCGCTGATCTGTGACATAAATATGTGAGAGCCACTTGACAAAATTCGTGCCATAGTAGCCTGGAACCACCAGCCGCAACGGAAAACCCCGCTCTGCTGAAAGAAACTCACCGTTGAGCTTGTACGCCAGCAGCACATCATTATCCAATGCTTTTTTGATCGGAATATCTTTTATATATGAATCGCTAGCAACTCCCTCATAAACACCGCGATCAGTTCCGACAAACCAGACATAACGAGCTTCAGGTTTTACTTGCAATTGATTAAGAATTGCTCTGAGGGAAACTCCACCCCATGTAACATTACTAATGAGTCTTGTCGGAACCTTGGGTTGAAGCGGATTGCCTGAACATTGGTGGAAAACTGTTAATTCACGATATTTCAGACTCAGCAAATTCTGATATGACAACTCAAGATTTTGCTCTACTAATCCCGAAATTTTCAACTTCCATTTCTCAATGTTAATGGCTGGGATTCCCAGATGGCTGAGAACGAATAAATGGTTTTCAGGAGTAATAAAAGACTTGAGATCGTGAACACCCAGTGGAAACTTTGCAATCATTCCCACATAGCTCATACTCTGATCTTCTAAAGTTTTATCGAACTCATTCATTTTAGCAACCTGCCATTAACGATTTTTCAAACATTTTTTGATAATAATACTTGTACAAAAATACACGCAGTAGACACAAAGCGGCTACTCTGCAAGAATTACAAAAGCGAACCTACAGGGTATCACCCCTAGATGAACAGTATTTAACTATACCTGGTTGAGCAAAATCAACTGGGTTTCTCGATTTTTTACCTTCAGAAAATTACATCATGAATTGTGATACTTCGAGTTAATTGGGGAAAACTGAACTCAGGTTATCCAGTCGCAAGTTTTATGGTAGAAAATCGAGTCGATGTTCCAGGTTATGGGATTAGTGAAAGAATTTATACCAGCACTCGCACTCTGGTCTACCGAGGTTGGCGAGAGGCTGATCAAACTCCTGTTGTGATCAAACTTCTGAAAAATTCTTATCCGAGTGTGATTGAGTTGGCTCAATTCAGGAATCAGTACTCAATTACAAAAATTTTAAATGTTCCTGGGGTTGTTCGGATCTATAGTCTGGAAAGTTGTCAAAATCGACCCGTCCTGATTTTAGAAGACTTTGGCGGAATTTCTTTGAAGGAATACACTGCTTTTAGAAGGAAAGGACTCGGTGAGACAGGAAATCAAGAAAATTCCTCATCTCTGCATCTTGATTTTTTGATTGAGTTTTTACAGATTGCGATCGCACTTGCCGATATTCTGGCCGATCTCTATCATCACGAAATCATCCACAAGGATATCAAACCCGCCAATATCCTGATAAACCCTACCACAAAACAGGTCAAACTCATTGACTTTAGCATTGCTTCACTGCTGCCGAGAGTTAACCAACTTTCAACCAGTCCGACTGTTTTAGAAGGAACTGTCGCCTATCTCTCCCCCGAACAAACCGGGCGAATGAATCGGGGGATTGATTATCGCACTGACTTCTATTCTCTTGGAGTTACTTTCTATGAACTCTTAACTGGGCAATTGCCATTTCAATCGGATGATTTAATGGAATTGGTGCATTGCCACATAGCAAAACAACCACCACTTTTAAATGATAAAGGAGAGATTCCCCAAATTCTCTGTGATATCGTTATGAAATTGATGGCGAAGAATGCTGAAGACCGCTATCAGAGTGCATTAGGGCTAAAGCACGATCTACAAATTTGTTTGGAGCAATTGCAGTCAAGTGGAAATATTATCCCATTTCAGCTAGGGCACAGGGACGTTTGCGATCGCTTTGCGATTCCCGAAAAACTCTATGGACGGGAAACAGAAGTGGCCATGCTGCTAGCAACTTTTGAACGGGTACGCCAGGGAACTTCTGAAATGATCCTGGTGGCAGGTTCCTCTGGCATTGGAAAAACAGCAATTGTCAACGAAGTTCACAAACCAATCACCCGTCAGCGCGGATACTTTATCAAGGGCAAATTCGATCAATTTAATCGGAATATTCCCTTTTTTGCTTTGGTGCAAGCGTTTCGGGACTTAATGGCACAACTGCTGACAGAGAGTGATGCTCAAATTGAGCAGTGGAAGACTCAAATTTTATCTACCTTGGGTGAAAGTGGTCAAGTAATTATTGAGGTGATTCCAGAACTCGAACGAATCATTGGAAAACAGCCCTCACTTCCAAAATTATCGAGTACTGCTGTCCAAAGCCGCTTCAACTTGCTGTTTCAGAAATTCATTCAAGTATTCACAACCCAAGAACATCCCCTAGTTATTTTCCTTGATGATTTGCAGTGGGCAGACTCGGCTTCTTTAAAACTGACACATCTGTTGATGAGTGAAGCCAGCAACTCTTATTTATTAGTGATTGGAGCATATCGGGATAATGAGGTTTCCTCAGCCCATCCCCTGATGTTGACCATTGAGGAAATGCGTCAAGAGGCGATTACAGTTAGTAGAATTGTTCTTTCTGCCCTTACCGAAACCGATGTAAATCAACTGATTGCAGATACTCTCAAATATTCAACAGAACAAGCAACTGCGATCGCCAATCTGGTGTATCAAAAAACTAAAGGTAATCCATTTTTCACTAACCAGTTTCTTAAGTCGCTGCATGAAGATGGGCTAATCGCCTTTGCCAGCAGAACGGGAGATTGGCAGTGCAATCTGGTTAAAATCAGGGCGCTGTCTTTTACAGAAGATATTGTCGAGTTTGTGGCGGTGCAACTCCACAAATTACCACAGCAGACTCAGAATGTTCTCAAACTGGCTGCTTGTATCGGCAATCAGTTTGATTTAGAAACCCTATCAGTTGTCTATGAAAAATCTCCAGTCCAAACCGCAGTAGATTTGTGGCCAGCCCTCAAGGATGAATTGATCTTACCCAGTGGGGAAGGGTATACATTCTTTCAGGATGAGTCTGTTGTCATGGATGAGTTGACAAATGACAACACACCAATAATTATTACCTATAAATTTTTCCACGATCGCATTCAACAAGCCGCTTATTCACTAATTCCAGACGATCACAAACCAGCAACTCACCTCAAGATTGGTCAATTGCTGTTAAGCAATACCCCAGAAACTGAGCAAGAATTGCTAATTTTTGAAATTGTCAATCAATTGAATATTGGCATAGAACTGATCCCATCTCAAACCGATCGCGATCAACTGGCACAACTCAACCTGCTGGCAGGAAAAAAAGCCAAATCTTCCACAGCTTACCAGGTAGCAATTGAGTATTTAACTACTGGGATTAGTTTATTGAGATGCGACTGTTGGCAAAGTCAGTATGAATTAGCTCTAGCATTGCACGAATCAGCTGCCGATGCTGCTTATCTTAATGGCGCGTATGAACAAATGAAGCAATTGGCTCGAACAGTCATCCAGCAAGCCAAAACTCCACTCGATCTAGTCGGCATTTACGAAACCAAAATCCAGGCGTATACAGCTAAAAATGATGTGCTGGGCGCGATCGCGATCGCGCGTCAAGGAATGAGTAAATTCGGCGTGGTTTTCCCAGAAACACCCACCCCGCAAGATATTCAGCAAGCCCTCCAAGAAACTGCTAATCTGATTAACGGTCGTGACATTGCAGAATTGCTTGACTTACCTGTGATGGTAGCCCCAGAGAAGCTAGCAGTTAACAGAATTGTGGCCAACGTTGCTCCAGCCGTTTACATTGCCGATCCTAATCTGTTTCCACTACTGGTTTTGTCTCAAGTCCAAGCATCTATTGAGTATGGCAATGCTCCATTTTCTGCCTTTTGTTATGGTTGTTATGGCATTCTGTTGAGCGGAATTCTTCAGGATATTGAAACAGCCGATCAAGTTGGCAATCTTGCCTTGGCACTAACTGACAAATTTAATATTAGCGACATCAAACCCACAGTATTTTATGTTGTGGGTGCTTTCATCACCTATTTGAAGTCTCCACTGCAAAAATCTTTGCAGTTAATGTTGGATGGTTACAAGATTGCTCTAGAAACTGGAAATGTATATTATGTAGGTTTCAATACCAAAGATATCTGCCAATATTCCTATTTTCTCGGTCGAGAATTGAACTCGTTAGAGGAAGATATCCGGGCTTACTGTCATGTTTTGGAAAATTTTAAGCAAGGTACGACTCTAAACTATTGTCGTATTTTCTGGCAAACAGTTTTGAATTTGCTTGGCAAAGCTGAGAATCCCTGTATTATAACAGGTGAGGTACTCAACGAAGCCGAATTTGTGAATCAACTGATTCATGCCAATGAATTGACTGGGCTTCACTATTTCTTCCTCCACAAATTGATTCTCTGCTATCTGTTTGAAAACCTTTCTCAAGCAGTGGAAACAGCCGCTCAAGCTAGAGAATATCTAGTTGCGGGAACGGGCTATGCCACTGTGCCGATGTTTTATTTTTATGATTCCCTGACGGCTTTAGCAGAGTATCGCACAGCTATAGCCTCTCGCCAAAAAACATTATTAGAACGGGTTACAGAAAACCAAGAAAAAATGCAGACATGGGCGCACCACGCACCCATGAATTATTTGCACAAATTTGAATTGGTGAAAGCCGAAGAATGCCGAGTGTTGGGACAGATGGCTCAAGCAGTGGATCATTACGATCGCGCGATCGCCCAGGCAAAAGCCAATAGATATATTCAGGAAGAAGCCCTCGCCAATGAACTGGCTGCCCGATTTTATTTAGAATGGAACAAAGAAGCGATCGCGCAAATTTACCTCGAAAATGCCTATTACACTTACCTTAGCTGGGGAGCAATCGCCAAAGTTAACCAGTTGCAACGCCAATATTCTCAATTATTGCTTAAGGTGTTTCAGGAGGATGAAACTACTTCTTCAATCACCACTACAATCGAATTCAACCAAAGTAGTTCCACTGGGACTGAAGCATTAGATTTAGCAACGGTGATGAAAGCCTCTCATGCACTGGCTGGAGAAATTGAGTTAGAAAAGCTGTTGACAACCCTAATGCAGGTTGTAATCGAAAATGCCGGGGCTGATAAATCAGTTCTTTTGCTGCTTCAAGAGGATAATTGGGTGGTTGTGGCTCAAAAAACTAGCCAAGCGATCTTTGAAGAAGAGCAATTTCTGCCACACCCTACGCCTACCGATGAAAACTTGGGGATAATAAACCTGCACTCCCTTCCTCTTTCAGCCAGTCAGGATGTTCCCAAAGCGGTTGTGAATTATGTATCGCGCACCAGTGAAACCCTAGTGTTAGATGATGCCCGCAAGGAAACCACCTTCGTCAACGATCCCTACATCATTCTATGGCAACCCAAAAGCTTGCTATGTACACCTATTCACAATCGTGGCCAATTAATTGGCATCCTATACCTAGAAAACAGTTTGACAACTGGAGCCTTTACCCAAAACCGTCTTGAGGTTTTGCGGTTGCTCACAGCACAAGCTGCCATCTCGCTGCAAAATGCCATGTTGTATAACAATCTAGCTGTAGCAAAAGCTCAATTAGAAGATTACAACCATACTTTAGAGCAAAAGGTGGAGCAGAGAACTCTGGAGTTGAATGATAAAAATCAGCATCTCTCGGAAACTTTAGAGGAATTGCAACATACCCAAAGCCAACTGATTCAAACTGAAAAAATGTCTTCATTGGGACAAATGGTAGCAGGTGTTGCCCACGAAATTAACAACCCAATTAACTTTATCTATGGCAACCTCACCTATACCAATGAGTATTGCCAAGATTTGCTACATCTGGTTGAGCGTTATCAGCACTACTATCCTCAACCGTTTCCTGAGATTCAACAAGAACTAGAGGCAATAGATTTAAACTTTCTCAAACCAGACTTACAAAAATTGTTGCAATCAATGAAAGTGGGGGCAGAGCGCATTCGTGAAATTGTCCTTTCTCTCCGCAATTTCTCGCGTTTGGATGAGGCTGAAATGAAAAGTGTCAATCTTCATGAAGGCATTGACAGCACCCTGTTAATTTTACACCACCGTCTAGAAGAAAAAGCACACCGCCCCGGAATCGATGTAATTAAGGAATATGGACAGTTGCCAGAAGTTAGTTGCTACGCCAGTCAGATCAATCAAGTATTCATGAATATTCTGAACAATGCTATTGATGTGTTAGATTCATCATTCACAAATGAAGATAGACAAACAAAAATTCCTACCATTCAAATTCGTACCAAAATGACTAAGGCTGATACAGTAACTATTCAAATTGCAGATAATGGATCTGGGATGTCTGACGAGGTGAAACAGCGCCTATTTGACCCATTTTTCACAACAAAACCTATAGGCACAGGAACAGGTTTAGGATTATCAATTAGTCACTCAATTGTAGAAAAACATCGGGGACGAATAAGTGTAATATCCGAACCGGGAAAAGGAGCAGAGTTTTCTGTGTCTATCCCTTTAGGATAATACGGTAGAGCAGCGATCGCTTAAGTAAACGGGGCAGGGGGAGTGTGGGAGGTGTGGGAGGTGTGGGAGGATGGGGAAGAAATCTGACCCTGCACACTCCCCACACTCCCCTGTCCCCCTGCTCCCTCTGCCTGCCTAAACCAAAAAATTCCTTAACCAAACGGTATTGGACTGCTCCCTTCAATCCACACGATCCACAGGTAGAAACTCTTGGAGTGCTTCTGCCTGAGCAGCCTTTAATACTGGAAGAGACAGGGGTAGTGAATTTGCGATCGCAAATAATTGTTCTAGTTGACTCAGACCTGTCAAGCTACCACATAATAATACTTGGTCGCCAACTCGCAAATCCATGCCGCCATCAGGATAGCGAATAAATTTACCATCGCGCCGGATCGCCTGTACCTGGACTCCAAATCGCTTGTTGATATCTAAATCTGCAAGGGTTTTACCTAGTGTTGGCGTATCTGCATTAACTGTAACCCACTGGCAAGCACTATTTTCTCCGGGAACAGCAGCTTGTCCCTTGGCGAATTCTGCCAAAGCTGCTAGTTCTTCATCTGCTCCCACTACCAGCAAGCGATCGCCATCTTCCAATTTGGTTTGATTATTGGGATAATCAATTTCATCACCGTTGGCGCGACGAATTGCCATCAAACTCGCTCCTGTTAAGTAGCGCATATCTGCCTCTTCTATACTCATACCAATTAAGGGCGAATCTGCTGGGAGAGGATACCAACGCTGATTTAAATCGCGGGTTGCTTGGCGCAAATCACGAGCAACTTCGGTTGCAGAACGTTCTGGGCGCAAATCTAAATAATGATCGTTGCGGATTTGCTGCATTTCTCGTTGGACGACAGGTGGCGACAACAAGCCTAAGCCAGTTAATAAATAGGTTGCCATTTCTAAGCTAGCTTCAAACTCTGGTTGCACCACTTCTCTAGCACCCAATTGATACAGCACCTCAATATTTTTATCCTGGGTAGCACGGACAACTAAATCTAATTCTGGGCGCAATTCCAAGGCGCGTTTCAAGCAAAGACGAGTACTCATCGGGTCAGGGAGTGCGATCGCCATTCCTTTGGCATGATTCACTCCGGCGGTTTCTAAAACGTGTAAACTCACGCAATTACCATAAACATAAGACACTCCAGCCTCGCGCAACTGCTGAATTCTACTTTCTGATTGGTCGATTACCACCACAGGCAGGTTGTGTTGCAGCAACAACTTCACTAAATTTTTGCCGACTCGCCCATAGCCACAGACTACTACATGGTCTTTGAAGGGCAAATCTTCTGATACATCCAGTGCCTCTTGTTCTTCTAAGTACGGTTTCAACCAAGGCATTGATTCGGCAAAATTAAATAAAAATGGTACTAACCGCAATACAAAGGGAGTCAGCATGAGAGTAACTGCGGTGGTTCCCAAAATTAATAAGTATATCTGTCGGGACACCAGCCCTAAAGACTGCCCTTCACTGGCGAGAACAAAGGAAAATTCCCCAATTTGCGCCAGTCCCAAACCGGCGATTATGGCTGTTTTTAAAGGGTAGCGGAATAGTTTCACTAGGGGCGTGATAATCAAGAATTTACCTATGAAAACTAGTGCTACCAGCCCTAAAATTAATTCCAGGTTGTTCCACAAAAACACTGGATCAATTAACATCCCAATGGCGGCAAAAAATAAACTGGCAAAGATATCTCGCAGTGGTTCGACATAAGTTAGGGTTTGATCGGCGTATTCCACCTCAGAAATCATTAAACCCGCGACAAATGCCCCCATTTCAATGGACAGCCCCAAATGCTCTGTCAACAGAGCAATGCCCAAACACAAGGCTACAACCCCTAATAAAAAGAGTTCTCGGCTTTCAGTCCGAGCTAACAGTCGCAACAAAGGCGGTATCAGCCACATCCCCGCAGCTACTGCACCAGCAGCAAATAAAGCAATCCACAGTAGCGCTGTTAGCACGGCGATGCCAATGGTTTCTGCTGGTTGGTTTAGGGCTGGTAAAACTGCTAACATCAGTCCCAGTGCCAAGTCTTGGACTACCAAAATCCCCAACATCACTTGTCCGTGAGGCGTTTCTGTTTCATTGCGTTCCATCAAGCACTTGAGGACAACCGCAGTGGAAGACAAGGATAGAATACATCCCAAAAACATCCCCTTAGCAGGTAAGGCTCCCCAGGCTCCGCTTAACCCGCATACTAAAACTGTTACCAAAATTGTCAAAGCAATCTGGAGTCCACCTCCACCAAGAGCGATCGCTTTTACCTTCTTAAGTTCCGCAAAGGAAAATTCTACACCCAATGCGAATAACAAAAAGGCGACACCAAACTGTGCCAGAGTCTCTACTTGAATAACTTCTTTAATTAATCCTAATCCGGCTGGCCCAATGATCATCCCGCCGATGAGATAGCCTAGCAGCACGGGTTGCCGTAAAAGTGCCGCTAACAATCCACCACAGGCTGCAACGCCCAAAACTAAAACTAAATCAACAATCAGCCTAAAATCTTCTTGCACCAGTTTTAAAAGAACTATTTATTAAGACCTATTAATTCAGGATACAAAGTTTTACGATCTCAAACAGCTTGTTTGGGAATTGGGAATTGGGAATTGGGAATGGGGAATGGGGAATGGGGAATTGGGGCAAGAAGTTTTTTAACTGCTGCCTAATGCCCATTAAATTTTAGGCGAACTGAGGGCATTCAATAATAACAGTGACCACGGTATTTTAATATCGGGTATGAGCCATGAGTAGTTTCTCAGTATAGGTAATGCAGTCGGTAGTACAAAACGTAAAGAACGTAGCGATGCAGGACAATCGCCATTTTCATCGACAATTCCATATTTATCAGCTAATTCGGCAACAATTTGCACACGTCCTGTACGGCGCATTAAATTTGGTTCACAAGCAAGTGCAGCAATTACCCGTCCAGTTAATAAGGGAGTTTCCCAGTTGTAGCGATCGCTAAGAAATGAGTTTTTTTGCTCAGTAGTATCGGTTTGATTCATCTCAGAAGCATAACGAGAAAAAAGCTCAGTCCCAACAATACCTGGCCAGATTGAAACAGAAGCCACATTATGGGGTTTGAGTTCAACAGCCATATCAGCCGCTAGGCGATCGCAAGCTGCTTTTCCCACACCATAAGCTGTATTAAAGATATAAGACATACTGCCCCACGAAGAAATGGTACAAATTAGTCCAGAGTTACGCTTGGTCATCATTCGCGCAGCAAAAACACTCGCAACGTAGTGGCTACGAAGACCAACGTTGTTGCTTGCATCCCACAGACTTAGTTCACAATCCCAAAAGGGCTGCCCAAAAACGTTTTTTAATGCCTCAACTCCTGAGTAAGCATTATTCACCAATAGATCGAGTTGTCCATCCTGCTCATCTTGGATGCGCTCAAACAGTAAACGCACCTGCTCATCATCGCTGTGGTCTACTTGGACGGGAATACACACACCACCGGCTTCCTCTATAGTTGATTGGGTTTCACCAAGACTTCCTGAAACCGCATCACTAGAGGAGTTGCTAAGGCTGCGTCCCGTGACGTATACAGTTGCTCCAGCCTCAGCCAAACCAATAGCAATTCCCCTACCAATTCCCCGCGTAGCACCTGTTACTAATGCCACTCTTCCCTCAAGGTGTTTCACGATCGCTTTTCCCTGTGATTAATTTATTTAAAGCCGGAAAAACCAGCCTTAAAAAAGGCAAAAACCTCTCAAAGTCCCCCTAAGCAAAGGGGGATTTAGGAGGATCTACAACTACAAATAATATCTACTACTCAATCTAAGTATGTTACAAAACGCAAATAGGCTTAAAACCCTCACCAATGACAAATGACAAATGACAAATGACAAAGGACAGCCAGTTACCTTTAATTGCGCCAACCTACTAACCAATTAATTTCTGCCAGCTAGCAGGCCCAACAATCCCATCGGCATCTAAACCATTTTGCTTTTGAAAGTTCTTGACTACAACCTCTGTTTGTGGCCCGTAAACACCATCATTCTCAACGCCTAAACGGTATTGTAAATATCTAACAACTGCACCACCAGCATGGTTTGGTCTGATAATTCGTTTTGCCAAAATTAGATTTATGGCATTCCATGTAGCTTCATCAGCAACTCCAGTTGGCTGAACTCCGACAACAGCCTGAAATTTTTCTACCGCAGATTTGGTGTTAGCCCCAGTGAAGCCATCTTCTACTAACGCCTTACCATTTTTATCAGTTATTTTGAGCCGATTTAAGGATTTTTGCAGTCTGAGAATCGTAGCATCTGCATTCTCCTCTTCATCTGGTACAGGATTAACAGGAGTACTTGGCACTTTACCAGTTAAGCCTTTGACGATCGCATTAGCCATTGCTTCAGGATTAAAAAGATTCACATCTTTTTGCGAATCGATGAAGCAACATTCTATCAAGATAGCAGGCATATCTGTATTTTTCAGAACATACAAGTGGGAACCACTCTTAACGCCGCGATTAAAAAATCCCAACTTGACGATTTCATCTAATACAGGTTTAGCGATTCTTCTACCAGTCTCACTAGTGGCAAATACTTCTGTACCATTAGCTTGGTTATTAAAAGCATTAAAATGAATTGAGACGTAAATATCTACTTTACTTCCATTAGCTGTAGAACATCTTTTTGAAAGTGAGTCACGGACTGTACTAGCACTACTCGGTCTACATACTACAACATCATTACCTAAAGCTCTTAACTTGGCTATAACTCTATTACCTACATCTAGAGTTAAATTATCCTCAAACTTAATTCCTCTGGCTCCTGTGTCTGGTGGACAATTGTGTCCGCTATCAATTCCAAATTTCATGATTTTATCCTCAAATTACTTATTTTTACACTAGTTCAAAACTCTTCAACTTTTAGAGAAAAAGTTTTGTTAATAAATTTGTTGAAGTACTTGTTCGCAATGTCCGCATTTTTTTAAGCATTAATACGCTAGCAGACAAAATAAGTTTTTCTGCGAACCTGAACAGCAAATTTATATGCTAAAATACCTTAATTCAAAGGTATGTTGTCACCAAAAACACAACCATTATAATTTATCAAAATCAAGAATAACAAGGTTAATTTTTGCAATAAATTTCAATGCAGCAATTGCCTTCACTATTCAGATAATAGCGCTTTAGAAAAGTAGAAAGCCATAAAAAACATACCTAGTACAGTTCGACGTAAATAAGCCACCCATTTGAAATGTATAAATCCCTTACGCAATGGTAATTACGAATTACGCTTTGCGGTACTAGTTAGATATCCAAATCCCTAAACCGACGCACCTCCTGATATGAAAGTGGGCTTATAGAGTCGTAAACCATTTACAGACTCTACCCTTGGCTTGCTGTTAACCCTGAGCAGCTTAACACATAATACTTTACAGTATTAAAGAATACGTGATATTTTCTACACACCTGCGGGAGATTAGATATTATCGAGTTGCATACATTCACAAACCTGTCAGCACAAGAAATTCGTTCGCGGTGTAGAGGTACTACAGAAATTAAAATATCCCAAAGGCGTTGGTGATGGTGAAGTTCTAGCTACCTCAAGAAATTATTGACCGGAATCTGTGGGTAGATATATGACAATCAACCTGAAAGCACGTTTAAGATTTAAGTAAAGAAATATTTCGTAGCTTACAGGCATGAAACGCATCGTCTTGGTTGCTGGGTTTGAATCATTCAACGCTGACTTGTACAGGAAAGCAGCTTTTTTGGCTAACTCTCGCTGTCCTGAGTTGGATATTCGGGTATTTAGCGATCGCAATCTTACCAGCCAACGCGCCGAAGTAGAAGCAGCACTTGATGGCGCTGACGTATTTTTCGGTAGCCTCCTATTTGATTATGACCAGGTTGTGTGGTTGCGCGATCGCATTGCCCAAATCCCCATCCGTCTAGTCTTTGAATCAGCTTTAGAATTGATGAGTTTAACCAAATTGGGTGACTTTGCCATTGGCGATAAACCCAAAGGAATGCCCAAACCAGTTAAATTCATTCTTGACAAATTTAGCAACGGACGAGAGGAAGACAAACTTGCTGGTTACATCAGCTTCTTAAAAATTGGCCCCAAACTACTGAAATATGTCCCAGTGCAAAAAGTCCAAGACTTACGCAACTGGTTAATTATCTATGGTTACTGGAATGCTGGCGGTCCAGAAAACGTCGCTTCATTATTCTGGACACTAGCAGAAAAATATTTAAATTTAAAAGTCGGCGACATCCCCCCGTTAATTGAAACCCCCAACATCGGATTACTCCACCCCGACTATCAAGGATTTTTTGAATCCCCCCGCGAATATTTGGAATGGTATAAAACCCATTGTAGAGACGCGATTCATCGCGTCTCTACAAAACCAGTTGTCGGGATTCTCCTCTACCGAAAACACGTCATCACCAAACTACCCTACATTCCCCAACTAATTCGCAGTTTTGAAGAAGCCGGCTTAACTCCTTTACCCATTTTCATCAACGGCGTAGAAGGACACGTGGCGGTACGAGATTTGATGACAACCGACTATGAAATTCAGCAGCGAAAACTAGGTAATATAGAAACTCCCTCACTTTCTAGTGAAGCAGTTAAAGTAGATGCGATCGTTTCGACAATTGGCTTTCCTCTGGTGGGTGGCCCGGCTGGTTCAATGGAAGCAGGCCGCCAAATAGAAGTAGCAAAGCGCATCCTGACTGCTAAGAATGTACCTTATATTGTTGCTGCACCACTATTAATCCAAGATATTCACTCGTGGACGCGCCAAGGTGTGGGCGGATTGCAAAGTGTGGTGTTGTACGCCTTACCAGAATTGGATGGGGCCATTGATACCATTCCCCTCGGTGGGTTGGTGGGCGAAGATATTTATCTAGTTCCTGAACGGGTGCAGCGATTAATTGATAGGGTGAAAAGCTGGGTGTCTTTGCGGCAAAAACCTGCTTCGGAACGCAAAATTGCCATTATTTTATATGGGTTCCCACCAGGTTATGGGGCTGTGGGGACTGCTGCATTATTAAATGTACCGCGTAGTTTGCTGAAGTTTCTTCACGCACTGAAAGAACAAGGTTACACCGTGGGGGATTTACCGGAAGATGGCGAAGAATTGATTCGCTGGGTAAAAGAAGCGGATGAAGCTAATCCTCTTGTGCCTCTTGTGGGGTGGGCATCTTGCCCGCCCCTAGATAATGGCGGGCAAGATGCCCACCCCACAAGTAGTGTCAATGTTCGCACTCTAGAAAAATGGTTGGGATATCTGCAAACCTCCCGCATCGAAAAACAATGGAAATCTTTGACGGGAACTGGTATTAAAACTTATGGCGATGAATTTCAGATTGGTGGTGTGCAATTAGGAAATGTGTGGATAGGTGTACAACCACCTTTGGGGATACAAGGCGACCCGATGCGTTTAATGTTTGAAAGAGATTTAACGCCTCATCCACAATATGCTGCTTATTATAAATGGCTGCAAAATGAGTTTCAAGCTGATGCTTTAGTTCACTTTGGAATGCACGGAACGGTGGAATGGTTGCCTGGTTCTCCGTTGGGGAATACGGGTTATTCTTGGTCGGATATTTTGTTAGGAAATTTGCCTAATCTATATATATATGCGGCGAATAATCCTTCTGAATCGATGTTGGCGAAACGTCGCGGTTATGGTGTGTTGATTTCTCATAATGTACCTCCTTATGGTCGCGCAGGTTTGTATAAGGAATTGGTGGCATTGCGGGATTTGATTGCGGAGTATCGGGAAGATCCGCAGAAGAATTATGTTTTGAAGGAAGGGATTTGTAAAAAGATTGTGGATTCTGGATTGGATGCTGATTGTCCGTTTGGAGATGCTAAACGGTTGGGGATTGCGTTTACGCCTGAGAATGTGCGGATGTTTAGCGGTCATGCTTTTGATGATTATTTGGTGGAGTTGTATGAATATTTGCAGGTTTTAGAGAATCGGTTGTTTTCTTCGGGGTTGCATACTTTGGGGGAAAAGCCGAGTGAGGAGGAGTTGGGGGCGTATTTGGAGGCTTATTTTGGGGACGAACCGCAGAGGCGCGGAGAACACAGAGAGGAGGAGGAGAGGGTAATAAGGGATTTGTTGATGCAATCTACGGATGAGTTAACGAATTTGTTAAGGGGATTGAATGGGGAATATATTCCGCCTGCGCCTGGTGGAGATTTGTTGCGGGATGGGGCTGGTGTGTTACCGACTGGGAGAAATATTCATGCTTTAGATCCTTATCGGATGCCTTCACCTGCTGCTTATGAACGGGGACGAGAAATTGCTCAAAAAATTATCGCCCAGCATTTGGATGAATATGGGAAATATCCTGAAACGGTGGCGGTGATGCTTTGGGGATTGGATGCGATTAAAACTAAGGGTGAATCTTTGGGGATTCTGTTGGAGTTGGTGGGGGCTGAACCTGTTAAGGAAGGAACTGGTAGGGTTGTTCGTTATGAGTTGAAGCCGTTGGCTGAGGTTGGACATCCCCGGATTGATATATTGGGTAATTTGTCTGGGATTTTCCGGGATAGTTTTGTAAATATCATCGAATTATTGGATGATTTATTCCAACGGGCGGCTGATGCTGATGAACCGGATGATCAGAATTTTATTAGGAAACATTCTTTAGCTTTAAAAGCCCAAGGAGTAGAAAATGCCTCGGCGAGATTGTTTTCTAATCCGGCGGGTGATTTTGGTTCTTTGGTAAACGATCGCGTGGTTGATGGTAACTGGGAATCTGGTGAGGAGTTGGGAAATACTTGGCAAAGCCGCAATGTATTCAGCTACGGGAGAGAGGATAAAGGTCAAGCTAGACCGGAAATTTTAAATACGTTGTTAAAAACTAGCGATCGCATTGTTCAAGAAATCGATTCGGTAGAATATGGTTTAACTGATATTCAAGAATATTACGCCAATACTGGCAGTTTGAAAAAGGCAGCAGAAAAGCAAAGCGGTAAGAAGGTGACAACTAGCTTTGTGGAAAGTTTCTCGAAGGATACTACACCCCGCAATTTAGATGATTTGCTACGAATGGAGTATCGCACTAAGTTGGTAAATCCCAAATGGGCGCAAGCGATGGCAAATCAAGGTTCTGGTGGTGCTTTTGAAATTTCCCAACGGATGACGGCGTTGATTGGTTGGGGTGGTACTGCCGATTTTACCGATGATTGGGTTTATGACCAAGCAGCTGATACTTATGCTTTAGATGCAGAGATGGCGGATAAGTTACGGAAGGCAAATCCTGAAGCTTTTCGCAATATTTTAGGGAGAATGTTAGAGGCGCATGGGCGGGGTTTCTGGGAAGCTGATAGTGAGAAGTTAGATAAGTTGCGCCAATTGTATGAGTTGACAGATGAAGAGTTGGAGGGCGTTACAGTTTAGTGAGTTGGGTATGTTAGGCATTGTTAAGGCATTTTACTTAATTATTGAAGTAAAAATATATGACTTCCTTTTTTTGTGATGAGGCTGCTGAAGACGATGAATACAATGTTATTAGAGATAAACCAAGATTTTCACAAGATAAAGCATTTATTGAAGAGATGACTGGTATATCGGCTATGTTCAAGAGTTACCCAGTGCTAATCTCTAAGAGAGAACTCTGGAATAAGCTAGAGAAAGTCTACGAGAAGCGATAGAGTTGATTCTAATATCAAATCGGGAACTCGCAGAGCAACAAATTTCCGGTAAAGATGTCGTCCGTGAACAGATTACTGTCAAATTATAGTGAAAAGACGTAAATTAATTTGCCATTTGGAAAAGAAGAGTTAACCAGGCTTAAATTTGATTTAGATGAGCAAACAATATAAAATCTATCTTGATGCTTGTTGTTTGAATCGTCCCTTTGATGACCAGACGCAATCCCGTATTTATTTAGAAGCACAGGCAGTTATGACAATTCTAAGTCAATGTCAATCAGCGACTTGGAAACTTATCAATAGCAGTGCTTTAATCGCCGAATTAAATCAAACACCTGATTTGGAAAGACTACAAAACGTCAAAAAGTTACTCGATATTGCTAAAATTAAAGTTATTAATAGCACCTTCATTGAAGATAGAACCGCTCAACTTCAAAAATTAGGATTCTCCAGCTATGATGCCACCCACATCGCCAGCGCCGAAAGAAGTCAGGCTGATGTATTTCTCACAACAGATGACAGACTCTTCAAAAAAGCTCAAAAAAACTCTCAATTAATTAACGTATTGATTAATAATCCTGTTCAATGGCTGGCTGAAGTAATACAAGTAGAGGAAAGTAATGATGAAAACCCAAAATGAAATTATTAAACAAGGCTACGATGCCTTGATAAATTCTCTGGGAGTTCCCGATACTATTCGGTTTATTCAATATTTCAGTCCGGGTAAAGGAGACTACACCAAAGAACGTCATCAATGGCTAGATGAAAAAACTTTGGCTGATGTATTGGTGGAGATTAAAGAATTATCCGAAGACGACACCAATCAATATGATGAAATTATTGAGTAGCTATTTAGAGAATATTTGAATTAATCGCACTATGCCTTTGACAGCTAGGGGCGCAGTACTGCGTCCAAATTGAGGCATTTCCTAACCAAGCCCTCTTGCCTTGCCCATTGAGAAATTTTAATTTCCCCCGCTATTATTAGAATGAGTACGTCTTACTAGTTCAAATCACAGTATCAGTTACTACCAGGGACATTCGACAGTTAAATAACTACATACTCCAAGCTAATCAAATTATCAAAGATTTGTTGCTATGGCGAGTACCAGAAAACTTAAAAACACTGATGAGAGTTAAAATCAACTTTCTGGTTGGATAAAACCTTTTTTAAACACAAAAACCTACTAAATTTTTTAAAGATCAGGCTATGGCAACCGAACAGTTAACTAGAGACAGCGATAATCTAGATTTAAATCAGCTACTAAGAACGCTGAATGCTGTTAAGCAAGGTGACTTTTCGGCTAGGATGCCTATAGATCATACTGGTGTGGCAGGGAAAATAGCTGATACGCTCAATGATATTATTGACCAAAATGAGCGGATGGCGGCGGAGCTACAGCGAATTGGTAATGTTGTTGGCAAAGAAGGCAAAATTGCTGAACGTGCTTCTCTAGGAGATGTTCGTGGTTCTTGGTCAAATTGTGTTACTTCTGTCAATACTCTAATTACAGATTTAGTTCAACCAACAGCTGAAACTACGCGGGTAATTCGGTCGGTTGCTAATGGTGACTTATCCCAAACGATCGCTACAGAAATTGATGGCAGACCCCTGCAAGGTGAGTTTCTCCAAACTGCTAATATCGTCAATACGATGGTAGACCGGCTTGGTTCTTTTGCATCGGAAGTAACGCGGGTGGCGCGTGAAGTGGGAACCGAAGGGAAGTTAGGCGTTCAAGCCGAAGTGCAAGGTGTAGCTGGCACTTGGAAAGATTTGACGGATAACGTTAACTTGATGGCGGGTAATCTCACCGGACAAGTTCGCAACATTGCCGAAGTTGCAACTGCGATCGCCAATGGTGACTTATCCAAAAAAATCACTGTTGATGTCAAAGGCGAAATTCTGGAGTTGAAAAACACCGTCAATACAATGGTGGATCAACTTAATTCTTTTGCGAGTGAAGTCACAAGAGTTGCCCGTGAAGTGGGAACTGAAGGTAAATTGGGCGTGCAAGCAGAAGTTAAAGGTGTTGCAGGTACTTGGAAGGATTTAACTGACAACGTTAATTTAATGGCAGGGAATTTAACCGCCCAAGTCCGTAATATTGCGGAAGTGACAACGGCAGTAGCGAATGGCGATTTATCTAAGAAAATTACTGTTGATGTCAAAGGCGAAATTTTAGAGTTGAAAAACACCGTCAACATCATGGTGGATCAACTTAATTCCTTTGCAAGTGAAGTGACAAGAGTTGCGCGTGAGGTGGGTGCTGAAGGAAAATTAGGCGGTCAAGCAGAAGTTCGGGGGGTAGCGGGTACGTGGAAAGACCTTACCGATAGTGTGAATTTCATGGCAGGAAGCTTGACGGCACAAGTGCGGAATATTGCCGAAGTGACAACGGCGGTTGCAAATGGCGACTTATCCAAGAAAATCACTGTGGATGTGAAAGGCGAAATTTTGGAGTTGAAAAACACCATCAACACAATGGTGGATCAACTTAATTCTTTTGCAAGTGAAGTTACAAGAGTTGCGCGTGAGGTGGGAACTGAAGGTAAGTTGGGCGTACAAGCAGAAGTGCGGGGCGTGGCGGGGACTTGGAAAGATTTAACTGATAACGTTAACTTAATGGCGGGTAATCTCACCGGACAGGTGCGAAATATTGCCGAAGTTGCCACTGCGATCGCAAATGGTGATCTATCCAAAAAAATCACCGTCGATGTTAGAGGTGAAATTCTCGAACTCAAAAATACCATCAATATAATGGTGGATCAACTCAGTTCCTTTGCAAGTGAAGTAACGCGGGTGGCGCGGGAGGTGGGCAGTGAAGGTAAACTGGGTGTGCAAGCCGATGTGCGCGGCGTGGCTGGCACTTGGAAAGATTTAACTGACAGCGTGAACTTCATGGCGGGAAGTTTAACGGCACAGGTGCGGAATATTGCCGAAGTAACTACGGCGGTTGCAACAGGTGACTTATCCAAGAAAATTACTGTTGATGTCAAAGGTGAAATTCTGGAACTTAAAAACACCATTAACACAATGGTGGATCAACTCAATTCTTTTGCATCAGAAGTTACCAGAGTTGCCCGGGAAGTGGGAAGTGAAGGTAAACTTGGCGTGCAAGCAGAAGTGCGCGGCGTGGCTGGGACTTGGAAAGACTTAACCGACAGCGTGAACTTCATGGCGGGAAGTTTGACGGCACAGGTGCGGAATATTGCGGAAGTAACTACGGCGGTTGCAACAGGCGACTTATCCAAAAAAATCACCGTTGATGTCAAAGGTGAAATTCTGGAGTTGAAAAATACCATTAATACAATGGTGGATCAACTCAGTTCCTTTGCAAGTGAAGTGACGCGAGTTGCGCGTGAGGTGGGAACTGAAGGTAAATTGGGTGTACAAGCAGAAGTGAAAGACGTTGCTGGTACTTGGAAAGATTTAACCGACAGTGTGAACTTCATGGCGGGAAGCTTGACGGCACAGGTGCGGAACATTGCCGAAGTGACAACTGCGATCGCAAATGGTGATTTATCTAAGAAAATTACTGTTGCCGTCAAAGGCGAAATTCTGGAACTCAAGAATACCATCAATATAATGGTGGATCAACTCAACTCCTTTGCAAGTGAAGTAACGCGAGTTGCCCGTGAGGTGGGAAGTGAGGGTAAATTAGGTGTACAAGCAGATGTGCGCGGTGTCGCTGGAACTTGGAAAGATTTAACTGACAGTGTAAACTTCATGGCGGGAAGTTTAACGGCACAGGTGCGAAACATTGCCGCCGTTACCACAGCTGTAGCTAATGGCGACTTATCTAAGAAAATCTCCGTTGATGTTAAAGGTGAAATTTTAGAGTTGAAAAATACCGTCAACACGATGGTGGATCAACTCAATTCCTTTGCCAGTGAAGTTACAAGGGTTGCCCGTGAGGTGGGAACTGAAGGTAAGCTGGGCGTACAAGCAGAAGTTAAAGGTGTAGCCGGCACTTGGAAAGATTTAACCGACAGCGTAAACTTCATGGCGGGAAGTTTGACGGCACAAGTGCGAAACATTGCCGAAGTAACCACGGCGGTAGCTAACGGCGACTTATCCAAGAAAATCACCGTCGATGTGAAAGGTGAAATTCAGGAACTCAAAAACACTATTAATACAATGGTGGATCAGCTAAATTCTTTTGCATCAGAAGTTACCAGGGTTGCCCGTGAGGTGGGAACGGAAGGTAAATTAGGCGTACAAGCTTACGTCAGAGGAGTTGCAGGAACCTGGAAAGATTTGACGGATAACGTTAACTCGATGGCGGGGAACCTCACCGGACAAGTTCGCAACATCGCGGAAGTAACGAAAGCGGTAGCAAATGGCGACTTATCTAAGAAAATTACCGTCGATGCCAAAGGCGAAATTTTAGACTTGAAGAATACTACCAATACAATGGTGGATCAACTTAGTTCCTTTGCATCGGAAGTAACGCGGGTAGCGCGGGAAGTGGGAACTGAAGGGAAGTTAGGCGGACAAGCGCAAGTTCAAGGTGTTGCAGGTACTTGGAAAGAT
This sequence comes from Nostoc sp., assembly GCF_036917775.1. Taxonomy (GTDB): domain Bacteria; phylum Cyanobacteriota; class Cyanobacteriia; order Cyanobacteriales; family Nostocaceae; genus Nostoc. Next base: position 3,739 of record NZ_JBALEQ010000019.1, on the reverse strand, counting down.
TTAACGGATAACGTTAACTCAATGGCGGGTAACTTAACGGCACAAGTGCGCGGTATCGCCAGAGTTGTAACGGCAGTTGCTAACGGTGACTTGAAACGGAAACTAATGTTAGATGCTAAGGGAGAAATTGAAACCTTGGCAGAGACAATCAACGAAATGATTGATACTCTAGCGACATTTGCCAATCAGGTAACTACAGTAGCGCGGGAAGTGGGAATTGAAGGGAAGTTAGGCGGACAAGCGAGAGTCCCTGGCGCGGCTGGAACTTGGAAAGATTTGACGGATAATGTGAACGAACTTGCTGCTACACTGACAACTCAGTTGCGAGCGATCGCAGAAGTTGCTACAGCTGTAACTAAAGGTGATTTAACTCGTTCAATTGCCGTCGAAGCATTAGGGGAAGTAGCGATACTTAAAGACAACATCAACCAGATGATTGCCAATCTGCGGGAGACAACGCAGAAAAATACTGAACAAGATTGGTTGAAAACTAACTTAGCCAAATTTACCCGAATGCTGCAAGGACAGCGAGATTTAGAAACCGTATCTAAACTAATTCTCTCAGAACTAGCACCCTTGGTAGGAGCGCAACACGGCGTATTCTTCCTGATGGAATCTGGAGAAAATACACCGTATTTGAAACTAATCAGTAGCTACGCTTACCGCGAACGCAGACATCTAGCTAACCGCTTCCACTTGGGTGAAGGTTTAGTGGGACAATGCGCTTTAGAAAAAGAGCGAATACTGTTGACAGATGTACCAAGTGATTATGTGAGAATTGCCTCTGGTTTAGGAGAAGCTACGCCACTTAATGCCGTAGTGTTACCTGTACTCTTTGAAGGACAGGTGACAGCAGTGATTGAATTAGCATCCTTTCGCCGCTTTAGCGAAATTCATCTGACATTCTTCGACCAGCTTACCGAAAGTATAGCGATCGTCCTTAACACGATCGCAGCATCGATGCGAACTGAAGAATTGCTCAAGCAGTCGCAATCTTTGGCTGAAGAACTCCAAACTCAGCAAAATGAACTCCGGGAAACCAACAAACGCTTAGAACAACAAGCCCAATCACTCAAAACCTCTGAGGATTTACTCAAAGGACAACAAGAGGAATTGCAACAAACCAACGCGGAGTTGGAAGAAAAGGCAGAGTTGTTAGCTATGCAGAAGAAAGAAGTCGAACGCAAAAATCGGGAAATTGAACAAGCAAGAATGTCTTTAGAAGACAAGGCTGAACAACTCGCCCTTTCTTCAAAATATAAATCAGAGTTTCTCGCCAATATGTCCCACGAACTGCGGACACCGTTAAACAGCTTGTTAATTTTGGCGAAGTTGTTGGCAGATAACATAGATAACAACCTCACCAGCAAGCAAGTTGAATACAGCCAGACAATTTACTCAGCCGGTACTGACTTGTTGGCATTAATCAATGACATTCTGGATCTCGCTAAAATTGAATCTGGAACTATGTCAATTGACATGACCCAAATGCCTTTGGTAGAGTTGGGCGAACAAATTGAGCGCACCTTCCGGCAAATCGCTCAGAGCAAAGGACTTGCATTCACAATTGAATTTACTCCCGACTTACCCACAACCATCTATACAGATGTGAAACGCTTACAACAAGTGTTAAAAAATCTCCTCTCCAACGCTTTTAAATTTACAGAGCAAGGGGAAGTCCGCTTGCAAATTGCGGTGGCGAAACAGGGATGGAGCAACGACCAAGTAACTTTAAATCGCGCTCAAAATGTTATCGCCTTCTCAGTTAGCGATACAGGGATTGGCATCGCTCCCGACAAGCAAAAAGTTATTTTCGAGGCATTTCAACAAGCCGATGGCTCTACCAGCCGGAGATATGGCGGTACTGGATTAGGCTTATCAATTAGCCGCGAAATCGCCCGTCTCTTTGGCGGCGAAATTAAACTAACAAGTCAACCCGCTCAAGGTAGCACGTTTACATTCTTTTTCCCCCAATTGAATCCTGAATCTACATCAACACAACTCCCCACTCCCCACTCCCTACTCCCCACTCCCCACTCCCCACTCAGCACTCAGCACGGGCTAAACGCCCCGCTACCGCTAACAGCACTGATTAGTGACGATCGCGCTACTATTGGCATGGGCGATCGCGTCTTATTAATTGTCGAGGATGACGTTAATTTTGCCCGCATCCTTATAGAGATGGCGCAACAGCATGGATTTAAGGTGATAACAGCCCAAAATGGCAGTACAGGTTTAGCATTAGCGCAGCAATTTCATCCTTCAGCCGTTTTATTAGATATCCGAATGCCAGAAATGGATGGTTGGACAGTATTGGATCGTCTAAAACATGACCCAAATACCCGCCACATTCCTGTACACATTATGACCGTTGAAGAAGGGCAACAGCGCAGTTTGCAACTAGGTGCGATCGCATATCTGCAAAAGCCCTTAAGCAGCGAGATCATATCCGAAGCATTGCTCAAAATTAAAGGTTTTGTTGAACGCCAGGTAAAAAATTTACTGGTAGTCGAAGACGATGACACTCAACGGCATAGTATTGTCGAGTTAATTGGCAACAACGATGTTTATACTACTGCTGTTGCTACAGGTGCAGAAGCCCTAGAAGCCATCCGCAACCAGCATTTTGATTGCCTCGTCCTCGATTTAGGGCTACCTGACATGACCGGGTTTCAATTGATCGATCAGATTAAGCTTCTACCTCACGGCAAAACATTGCCCATCATTGTCTACACAGGTAGAGACATTAGCAAAGCTCAAGAAACCGAACTGAGACGGATTGCCGAAACAATTATCATTAAAGATGTGCGATCGCCCGAACGTCTCCTCGATGAAACAGCATTATTTTTACACCGAGTCCAAGCAAATTTACCTGCGCCCAAACGACAAATACTTGAACAATTGCATTCCATAGATTACTTACTCGCTGGCAAGAAAGCGCTAATTGTAGACGACGATGTGCGTAATATTTTTGCGCTGACAAGTATGCTGGAGCGTTATCAAATACAAGTGTTATACGCTGAAAACGGCAGAGAGGGGATTAACGTGTTAGAAACTACACCAGATATTGATGTCGTTTTGATGGATGTAATGATGCCAGAAATGGACGGTTACGAAACAACAAGCTTAATCCGCCAAAACGAGCAATTTAAATCTTTGCCGATTATTGCACTGACAGCTAAAGCCATGCAAGGCGATCGCGAAAAGTGCATTGAAGCCGGTGCATCAGACTACATCACCAAACCCGTAGATACTGAACAACTGCTTTCACTCTTGCGTGTTTGGCTATACCGTTAAGCTAAATTAAAGGAGATAAGGAGCAGGGGGCAGGGGGCAAGGGAGCAGGGGGAGAAGAAATATTCGGTTCCATCTAAGGTGACTAACAATTGGCCACCCAGAACTTCAAATGGTTTTAAATACCCTTTTCAATCTGATTCTTCTTGCTTTTTGATTAATAGTTTCAATCCCTAATAGGGATTTTGATGAATTGCAATGTGCAGCAATACCCCAGTTCTGTAAACGCTTGGAGGTTTCAATCCCTAATAGGGATTTTGATGAATTGCAATCTCCTATCATTGCATCTAGGTCGTAAAATCCAGTTCTGTTTCAATCCCTAATAGGGATTTTGATGTATTGCAATGATGCTGGAGTTTAGACTAAAAGCGATATGAGAGAAAGCAGACCAAATGGAATTAGAGGTTAAAAATATTATCTTGTCAGCCTGAAAGCATCCGCCATC
>NZ_JBALEQ010000018.1:0-7537 GCF_036917775.1 Nostoc sp. | reverse complement strand
TCTGTTTCTCCTCCTCAAAACTATATCTATCAACCTTTTCGCCTTTCTTTAAGTATTTTTATGTTTTGTTGAGAAAGATCCGGGTAATGGATAGCCTTAAAAAGGGGGACTTTGAATTCCCCCCTTTTTAAGGGGGATTTAGGGGGATCAAGATATGTGCAACTTCACATTAAATTGGTATTAGTACAAAATTTCATTAATTCGTAGCAAATTCTCTGCGTTCCTCTGCGCCCCTACCCTGCGGGAAGGCGTTCGCGTAGCGTCTCGTAGAGAAGCGCCTATGCGTTTAAATTTAAACCCTCAATTCGCCACGATTTGACGCAAATTAGGTGATTTCATTTGCGTAATCAGCTAACCTCTGCGTGAATGACTAAGATAAGGTAGCATCTAAACTAGTGTTGGCAGTAGCTATGGCGCAGAATTGGTTGCGGATTACGCATCAAGACGACAAAATCCAACTTTCTTGGCAACGCGGATATGAAAGTCCTCGTTTTGCGTCAGAAGTCGCCTTCCAGCAGCCCTTCGATGAAGAAAACGCGGCTGAGTTGCGCTGGTATTTAGAAGATTATCTAAAGTTTCCTTACGGTATTTTTCCAGATAACGCTGTAAAAATTGAACAAAAATTACAGCATTGGGGACAACAGCTATTTGAGCTAGTATTTCGCAGTACAGAGAAAGGAAGAGAGTTTTTTCAGGAAGCGACACGGGAAGGGCTAGATAACTGTGAACTGGGCATCATTTCTGATAACGCCGAAGTGCTGAACTTACCTTGGGAATTGCTATATTCCGCCGACTATCAATTTCTTGCACCTTCACTGGCGGGGATGTATCGCAGTCTCAGCAGTCAGGGCGTAAAAGCACCATTGCCACCAATGCCCGATGACCAACTGAATATTTTACTAGTTATTGCCCGTCCTTACGACCAGCAAGATGTTGGGTTTAAAACCATTGCCCGTCCACTGCTGGCGGCGCTGCAACCGATACGTCAGCGAGTCAATCTTAAGGTATTGCGTCCCCCTAGCTTGAAAGCATTTGAAGCAGAACTGCAAGCGAATAAGGGTTTTTATCATATCGTCCATTTTGATGGACATGGGAATTTTGACAGCGAGACACAGGGACTTTTAGTCTTTGAGGATGAACATGGAAATGAGCAAGCTGTCAGCGCTAGAGAAATTGCCCAATATTTAACAGATTGCCGTGTACCGATTTTTGTACTGAATGCTTGCAAGTCTGGACAAGTAGGCGAAGAAGCCTTTTCTTCAGTGGCGGGACAGTTGGTGAAATTGGGGGCTAAGGGTGTAGTAGCGATGGCCTATTCAGTTTACGCCAAAGGTGCAGAACACTTTATTGGGCGATTGTATGGGGAATTAGTCAGGGGAGAGTGTATCGCCACAGCTGTTGCAGCAGGGCGTAAGTCTATGTCTATTGACAAAATGCGCCCCAGTCCCAAAGGAAATTTACCTTTACAAGATTGGCTTGTGCCGGTGTTGTATCAGCAGGAACCTTATACGCCTTTTCTTCCTAAAAAGACAGCACCCAGTTTTACCGATTTGATGGCGCAAGCAGACAACACTCCAGAAAACAGCAAAGCTGTAGGTTTACCTGATGAAAGTGCTTATGGTTTTATTGGGCGAGATTATGAGATTTTGCGTTTAGAGAGAGCATTTCGGCAAAATCATCTGGTTTTGGTGCAGGGAATGGGCGGCGTTGGTAAAACTGAGTTAGCCGCAGGTTTCGCCCGGTGGTTGGATGATACCCAAGGACGTACAGGCGGTATGTTCTTCACCTCCTTTGAACAGGGTGCGGGGTTGAGTCAGGTAATTAACCAAATTGGTAGGGCGTTGGGAGGTGAGAGATTTTCCCAAATGATGCCAGATAAGCAAGAGGATGTGGTGCGGCAATATCTGCAAACTAATCCTTGCTTGTTAATTTGGGATAACTTTGAACCTGTCAACGGTTTCCCTACGGGGAATGAACCATTATTGAGTGGGGAAGAGAGAAACAAGCTGAAGCGGTTTCTTAAAGAATTGCGGGGTGGTAAATCTTGGGTATTAATTACCAGTCGCCGCGAAGAAGCTTGGTTGGATTGTGGGTATAGTTTAATCAATTTGCGGGGGTTGTCTCAAGCGGATGCCCAAGAGTTAGCCGCGAAGATTTTGCAAACGGTGGGTGTAGAGAGAAAGAACTTACCAGCAGAGTATTTGGAATTGTTGAAATTGTTGGGGGGACATCCGTTGTCGTTGCGGGTGGTGTTACCGCATTTAAAGATGCAGACACCTGTGCAGTTAATTGAGGCGCTGCGGCGGGGGTTAGATACTTTTAGGGGACAAGAGGAAGAAGGCAGAGAAAAATCTCTTACTGTGTCGTTGGATTATTCTTTTGCTAAATTGTCAGAACGAACACGTCAGCATTTACCATTTTTGGCGCTGTTTTCGGAACGGGTTGATGCAGATTGGCTGCATAGTTTTTCAGAAAGTCCTGATGATAGCGATGGACAAGCTTATCGGGCGGTATTTGGGGAGAACTTGCAAAAACCAGATTGGTTAAGGATTCTCAATGAAGCCGCCGCAGCAGGTATTGTGGAATATTTGTTGGGTGAGACTATCTACAAAATTCACCCCGCACTACCTTGGTATTTTCGCCAGCAGTTAAACACAATTACTTCCCAGGAAGTGGTTAACAAACTCGAAAAAAAGTTACTGATTTTCTACGCTAGTTTGGCAAATAGCTACCGTAAGAAACTCATCAGCAATGCAGAACTAGCAACTTTTGTGTTGCGAGTTGAAGAACCGAATTTGTTGCAAAATCTGCGCCTTGCCGAACAGCAACAGGAATGGGCTTATGCACAATTTATTTTGCAAGCTTTAGGAGAAGTGTATGAGCGCTTAGGACGCAATCCCGAATTTAAGTTGCTACGTCAACAGGCACTGAAGCAAGTTGGTATGCACTTAGCAGATGCGAAAGCAAGAGGTGAAGATGCTTTGAATTTCTGGATGTATTTGTGGGGTAACAAAGCTAATGAAGCACTGCAAAGTGCTGATTTGCCAGGTGCTAGGAAAATTTATCAAGAAATTCTGGATGAATTAATAGCTTTAAACAACTCCTCAGTGAATGAAAGAATTGCTGTTGCTTATCACCAACTGGGCATGGTAGCCGAAAACCAGAGGCAGTTTGATGTGGCTGTTGATTACTACCACAAGGCGCTGAAGATATTAGAAGATGCCGGAGATTTGTACAGTGTTGCTAGAGAATATCACCATCTGGGCATAGTCGCCTACTACCAAAGGCAGTTTGATGTGGCTGTTGATTACTACAACAAAGCACTGAAAATAAAAGAAGATGCCGGAGATTTGTACAGTGCGGCTGATGAATATCACCAACTGGGCATGGTAGCCGAAAACCAGAGGCAGTTTGATGTGGCTGTTGATTACTACCACAAGGCGCTGAAGATATTAGAAGATGCCGGAGATTTGTACAGTGTTGCTAGAGAATATCACCATCTGGGCATAGTCGCCTACTACCAAAGGCAGTTTGATGTGGCTGTTGATTACTACAACAAAGCACTGAAAATAAAAGAAGATGCCGGAGATTTGTACAGTGCGGCTGATGAATATCACCAACTGGGCATGGTAGCCGAAAACCAGAGGCAGTTTGATGTGGCTGTTGATTACTACCACAAGGCGCTGAAGATATTAGAAGATGCCGGGGATTTGTACAGTGTTGCTAGAGAATATCACCATCTGGGTAGGGTAGCCGAAAACCAGAGGCAGTTTGATGTGGCTGTTGATTACTACCACAAAGCACTGAAGATATATGAAGATGCCGGGGATTTGTACAGTGCTGCTAGAGAATATCACCATCTGGGTAGGGTAGCCGAAGAGCAACGGCAGTTTGATGTGGCTGTTGATTACTACCACAAAGCACTGAAGATATATGAAGATGCCGGGGATTTGTACAGTGCTGCTAGAGAATATCACCACCTGGGCAGGGTAGCCCAAGAGCAGAGGCAGTTTGATGTGGCTGTTGATTACTATCACAAGGCGCTGAAGATATTAGAAGATGCCGGGGATTTGTACAGTACTGCTGATGAATATCACCACCTGGGCATGGTAGCCCAAAGGCAGAGGCAGTTTGATGTGGCTGTTGATTACTACCACAAGGCGCTGAAGATATATGAAGATGCCAGGGATTTGTACAGTGCTGCTAGTGACTATCACCAACTGGGTATGGTAGCCGAAGAGCAACGGCAGTTTGCCGAGGCAATTAACTATTATCAAAAAACCTGGGAAATTTATGAGCAATTCCGCGATTGGTATTGGGCTTCACAAACATTAGGTAAGTGGGGAAGGGTTTTAGAAGCTCAAGAAAATTACGCTGAGGCTTTGCAAATTTACATCAGTGCTTTAGCCATTGACCTAGAGCATAATCAAGAGTTGCTTGGTTTAGATATCGATAATTTAGCGCGGATACTCAAGCAGTTAGGCGAAAGCCAGTTTCAAACCATTTGGCGCGAGGCGACGGGTGAAGAGTGCGCTGGAGAGGTACGCGAGGCAATTTGGACAGCGCTGGATAGGCTAGAAACAGAGTCTTAGGGTGCAGTGCAAGATTTATTGCCAACGTCAAATCATTCATAAGTTTTGTTTAAGCATTGCTTGCGATCGCATAAGCGTTTGCCACAAAAACGATCCTTTTCATAACCAAAATCGTCATTTTTATAACCAACATCGTCATTTTTGTAACCAAAATCATCATTTTCATAACCAAAATCATCATTTTCATAACCAACATCGTCATTTTCATAACCAAAGCGATCGTTTTCATGACTAAAACGATCGTTTTGACCACTACAAGCTAGTCATTTGGAAGTGCGATGTCTACGACGGGCTACACCTACGCAACATTTTCGCAATATTGATAGCAGCAGTGTTCTATCCTAGAAACAAAAAGGGCAAAAGTATGCAAGCCTACAAGCTCAACACCACAATTGATGAATCAGGTCATTTAATTATTGACGAACCTCTAAATATTGCTCCTGGAAAGGTGGAAGTGATTATTTTGCAGCCAGTTCCATCCTTGGAAACTCCTACTGAGTCACAGCCAGAAAAGCCAAAGAGACAAACAAAAATCAAAGCTTTGCAAGGCTGGTTTGAAAAAACACAACCCACGCCTTCTGATTTTGACCCAGACCAAGCCAGATGGGAAGCTTTAAAAGAGAAACATAATCTGTGAAATTGCCTGAAATATTATTTAATTATATATAGATGAGGAAAACCAATATGCAAGCCTATAAGCTAAACGCCACAATTGATGAATCCGGTAATTTAATTATTCACGAACCTCTAAATCTTGCTCCAGGGGCGGTAGAAGTAATTATTTTGCAACCAGTTCCATCCTTAGAAAGTTCTAGAGAAAATCAAATTCAGTCCCAGCCTGAAAAGCAAAAAAGAATAGTGGAATGCTCTATACCCATTTTGAAAGAGTGGTTGGAAAGTACAGAGCCGACTCCTTCAGATTTTGACCCCGATCAAGCCAAATGGGAATATTTGAGGGAGAAACATAATCTGTGAGAGTCTTACTAGACACTAATATAATTTTGGATTTTGCTCTTGAACGCCATCCCTTTTACAGCAACACTATACAAGTATTCTCATTTATTTATCAAAAACAAATAGAAGGTTATCTTTCTGCTTCTACTTTTAGTGACTTCTACTACATCATTCGGAAAGAGAAAGGTCGAGCATCTGCTCTATCCCTTTTAAATAGAATTGTAACCTTCTGTCAAGTCGCAACAGTAGACAGTACCACAATCAACATGGCATTAACTGCTAACTTTAAAGATTTTGAAGACGCTATTCAATACAGCAGTGCGGTACTCAATCACTTAGATGCTATTATTACTCGCAACCCTAGAGATTTTCCAGTTGCTACCCCCAGAATTATCACACCTGAAGAGTTGATTCAGGAACTAACAAATACTCCATAAATAATTAAGTCAAATATATATGAATCCCCAATTAACCCCTCTCGAAATCCAAGAATTTCAGCAACTTCTGCCAAACGACACCCCAGCGCAACATGCACTTACTACCCTACAACAACACAACGGCAATCTAGAAGCAAGTTTTGATGCACTCTGGCAAGAGAAAGTCGGCACAACAGATTATAGTAGGGGCAAAAAATCTATTTTGCAGCTGACTCTCGACGAAATCCGCGCGGAAATCTGTGGTGATGATGGTTTACGGGGCAAAATCAAAGAATACACTAATAACCCTGGTAGTTCTTCTCTGCTCAACAGTATCATTGGCTCACTGGTTGCGGTTGCAGCAGTGCATGGAATACCGATTGATGGTGCGATCGCCACAATTGTCGTATTATATATTCTAAAAATTAGCATCAACGTTTACTGCAAATACACTGAGCCAGATAGCCAGCCAGAGTAAGGGTAAAAATAATATTGTACAGACGCGATTCATCGCGTCTCTCCAAACTCCCCTCATGTCCCCGGTAAATTTCGCAAACGGCTATCCAAATGACTATGATCTGCCAAAACCTTTAACAACGGCCCATGTGAGCTAAATTCTACAATACTGACCGAAGCAACAGGGCATCCCAAACGAAAACGGAAGCGTCCCACATCAACACCCAGTACACTACACAGAATAATTCTGATAGTTGCTTTGTGTGAAACAACTAAAACATTCCCACTACTATAATTTTGTTTAATTTCTTCAATTACCTGCAACGCACGAGAAGCAATTGTAACAGCCATTTCTCCACCAGTTGGTGCATTCCAAGCCGGATCTGCTGACCAGCGAATATAATCATCGTGATATTCACGGCTAATTACTTCTGGCGTTTTTCCCTCCCACAAGCCATAGTTAATTTCTTTCAAACCATCTCTAAGTTGTGGTTCTATATTTATAGCTTCACATAAAGGTTTTGCTGTCAATACAGTTCGTTGCATTGGACTACAAAATATTGCTGTCCAATCCATAGAACTATATGCGTTAGCAAAAGCCTTTGCCATCTCCAAACCTTCTGGCGTAAGCTCTGAATTTATTGAACCGCAAAAGGAATTATTGCGACTGCATTCTGTTTGTCCGTGACGGAGAAAATAAAGAGTTAGGCTCACGGTATACTCTCATTGATTGTAAATTTAAGAGCATTAACAATCAGATGTAGCTGAAGATAGTTAATGCCTGTGGTATATTACTACAATTTTTTGAGATTTGAGGGACTTGCAAAAAATAAATTATCCCAAATTATCTATAGATTTATAGGCGCACAAGGTCTTGCGCCCCTACGATAGGATATTTTTTTAACTGCAAGTCCCTGAAATATTTTTCAGGGCAGAGTTGTAGCAGCTACGCCCATCTGAGAAATGGCTAAATCCATTAAACATAATGATAAAAATGGAGTTAAACTTTCATAACTCCACACTTAATAAGTAGGTAGGTGGGGAAAAATCTAACTATGTTAAGATAAGTAAATACATAAAATATATTTACTTAGTAACAAATAATATGGGCGCTCGTTT
>NZ_JBALEQ010000017.1:0-46108 GCF_036917775.1 Nostoc sp. | reverse complement strand
CTCAAAACTATATCTATCAACCTTTTCGCCTTTCTTTAAGTATTTTTATGTTTTGTTGAGAAAGATCCGGGTAATGGATAGCTTAATAAGGGGGGCTAGGGGGGATCGAATTCTATGCAGCTTCATAAAAAATTGGTATAAGGGATAGTATTCACAATCGGACGTTCAGTTAAAAAAATTGTAGATTGGGTGAAAAAAGCGCAACCCAAGAAAGCTATGAAAATGTTAGGTTTCGTTCCTCAGCCGAACCTAAATAACTTGCGAGAAATTTGGAAATTGCGATCGCTTTATACCTATACCTGCTCCCGAAGCAAAAATAAAAGAGATTGTCATAGCTAGTAAACTTTAATAGCATTAATACTGAAATAGGCTCACTCTTACATTAAAGAAAGAATTAGAAAATGGCTAAAGGGCAAAAGTAAAAATAAATTCCAATCTTCTTACCTTTGCCTTTTAACCTGATTCTGCAATAACTCTAACGCTTTTTTGCAGAGGAATCAATCATACTCTTTCTAAGTTTTAGACGCGAAATGGTTTGTTATTAGATATCGCAACCTAGATGTAATCAAATTGCTCCTCTGGTTTGAGCAAAATATTAATTAGAAAATAGATTTAGTATTACTTCACTTCGCTGGGTTCAAACTTTGTCACCTTACCTTTCTTAATCGCTACAATCACATCGTAGTGAGAACAATAAGCGAATGTGACATTATTAGCTTTGTTATAAAGGTTAACTACATGACCTGCACCGCCTACCTGGATACCGATTGGTTCCAAGTCAGCAAAAAAGAAACGACGTAGTTGATCGCCACTACCAATCTGACCCTTACTTTTAGTCAGCAAATCTAGTTTCTGCGCTATAGACAATTCTTCGGCTGCCGATGCCTGCACTAATGACGGATTGATCGCTTTTAATGGTACGTCCCAAACTGTGAAAAAACCAACCAAAGCAAAACTTGTAAGTAAGGGTGCGAGTTTCATTTGTGACTCTCTTTTCTGTTTTATCCTGAACATCCCAAGCATCTCAGGTGGGAGTGAGAACTTATTGAAACTAAGCCACTATTTTCATGAATTTATCCTTTGAGAAAATTTAGTTGATTCTCAGCACTTTCTCAGGCAATGATGGTAACTGGCATCACCGTGCCAAAACGGGAAAATTGTACTTTAAGGCTGAAAGTTTTTGTCTGTATGGATTTGGGCTATTATTTTTTTTGCTGGTGCAGAGTATATGCTCTACTCTGTACCATCTAAATGGAATTTACACGATTGTCTGTCGGCTCAACGCCATATCAATATATATACGCAGTAATTACACGTAATGGCTCTTTCGTTTAATGCGATCGCAGTTTTGATGTCGGAAAAATTCTATATAATTTTATCGTAAAGGGTGATTATACGGAAACTTTCTGTATAATAAATAGTTGGGCGGGGGAAAGGCAGTATATCAGCAGCAATTCTGAGAGATGGCGGCCTATGGTTCTTGTATAAGCGGTACTGGAACGTACTTTGTTGTTAAAACGCGATTCTTTCGCTCTCTTCAATGGAAGGGAGCTTCGTAACATTTGCATTTCAGCAGGGAGGTTCGTATGAAAAACTTTGTTCCAACAAGTATCGCATTGGCAGGTCTTGTGCTGCTTGCTGCGTCCGCAGCGCCCATACACGCGCAATGTGCCTCGCCGAAGTATGTTAGCGGAGTTTGGAAGGCGAATGATGGGGGCACATACCACCTTCATGCCATCGGCAGTACCATTTGGTGGGTCGGAATGAGCGGTGACGAAGGTCGTTCCTGGACGAATGCGTTCAAAGGTACGCGAAACGGCAATATCATTGATGGGGAGTGGGCCGACGTTCGCGGACAAGCGTGGGGGCATGGAACGCTCAAGCTACGGATCTCGGGTACAACTTTTATGGAGAAGATCGACGGCACTGGCAGCGGATTCGGCGGGATTCGTTGGGGCCGTGGCGGATGTAACGACACGCAAGGCAACCCGGGGTAGTGTGAAGGTAGCTGCAACCAGGGGCAAACTCAACAGTTTAGCTCTTGTTGGTTTAATCTGGGGCTGAATGCCAAAAAGTAGCCGCTTTTAATTGGACACTGTGCTAGGTGCTGTCAAAAACGAGTAGCTAAGATGCTTGCTGGGCAAAGCTTTCAGCCTTAGCGTACAATTTTCCCATTTAGGCACGGTGATGCCTAACTCAAAGTCACAGCATAATTTAAGTATTTTCTCAACAAAACCTCATCCTGAACTGCGTGACAGCAACTTATAATGAGCAATGCTTTTATTGCAGTCGTTTTATTGTGACTAGGCCCAAAAGACCACATCGCTTAATTCATAGAGTTTCAGGACAAACATATCTCTGGCTAGCAATGCTAATTTTTGCAGCATCTGGCGCAGTTACCCGAAGGCTAACAGAAATCGGTGCTGAACATTTTATTGGGGAGCGTAATCCGATTTCTTTATGTAATGTTTTATTTGTGGGAAACCTTTGCGCCTTGATACTTTTGATCCTCATCTATGGGCGACAGTGGAACAAAGCCACCTTGAAGCAACTCTCAAGTACGGATTGGGTCAGTTTAACAGCAGTAGCTATTTTATCGGGAGCGTTAGCCCCTGGCTTAATTTTCCAGGCACTTTCAATCACAGGGGTAAATAATGTCATCTTGGTAGGACGTTTGGAACCGCCTCTAACTATAGCTTTGTCAGTCTGGTTGTTGAGGGAACAGGTAAATATTTGGGAATTTATCGGAGCGATCGCAGCATTTGTTGGTGTTATCCTAACTATCATCCTTCAGCCTCCAACAGAAGCCATGACGAATATGGGAGGTTTCAGTTTAGGCATAGGGGAAGTTTTAGCAGCAGTAGGATCTATAGCTGGAAGCGCTTCTACAATTATTGGTAAGAAATATCTTTCACAGATCCCTTTGGGAATCTATAGCATCTTTCGGACTGGACTAGGAACCATAATCTTTTTCTTCATTGCTTTAGTCCTCTATGGCAAAGATCATTTTGCTGATGTCCTCTCACCGTTCTTATGGCAATGGATGTTTCTCTACGGTGGGTTAATTGTGGTGCTAGGCCAGTCTTTTTTGATTAAAGGCTTGAAAACTTCTACTGTATCTACGGCTTCCTTAATTGGCTCATTTGGCCCAATTGTGGGCATCTTAGCAGCCTATTTAATTTTGGGTGAAGCCCCTACCGTACCTCAATATATTGGCGGAAGCGTGATTTTAGTAGGCATATTTTTGAGCCAATTTGGAATTTGGCGTAAAAATTCTCGCATTGCGTCTGGCAAAGTGAGTTCGATTCCGGCACAGCAACAAGTAGAAACTGATATGGGATTCAAGGGGATTTGAATGAGGCGGAAGAATTTTAGATTTTGGATTTTGGATTGAACAATCTAAAATCTAAAATTGAAGGGGTAGAGAATAGAAAGGAAGAAAGCTTATACCCTATGCCTTTGCGTTATTTTTAACTGTACAGTTATTACTGCCTTGCTGCACTAGTATGTCAAAATAAAAATACCCGATACATCAAGGTGAGCGATCGCTCCCAAAGCTAGATTAAAGGATTGACCTGAGCAATGGCAGACCAAACCAATCACAATCAAGCGGGAGAAGTAGCTCCCAGCACTGTTGACAAGCAAGCTCCCACTGTGGCTGAAGAAAACGCTCCGAGTACAGACTCACCTGAAGCCACAGACCTTCCTACTGCCAACGCGCCAGATCCAAACGCTGCTAAACCAACTGCGACACCCCCCAAGCGAGAAAAACCCGCAGCAGCCGCAGAAGAAAAACCCGCAGCTAAAGCCGCCAAAAAAGAAAAAGCCCCATCTGTTGAAGACAAGCCATTTGTAGAGTTCATCGAGCAAGACTACTTGCCAGCTTTACAAAAAGCGATCGCTCAAAAAGGTGTGCAAGATTTACAGGTGTCTTTTGCCAAGCAGAAAGTGCCAATTACTGGCTTTGAATCTGCTGAAGAATGCTGGCAAATTATCGGCAGTTGGAAAGAAATTGGTTTGCGTCAGTTTAACCTGTATTTCCCCGAAGAAGATATTCAAGGGAAAAAGGGATTTTCCTGTAATGAAGGCAAAAAACCTAGCACTCTTGAGTCCTTCTTAATCGATGAGCGCAAAATTACCCTCGACTTGTTGGTATTTGGCTTAGTTCAGCGCTTGGACGGTCAAAAGTGGCTAGGTATAAATTAGTCATTGGTCATTGGTCATTGGTCATTGGTTTTTAACAAAGGACAAAGGACAAATGACAATTTAAAGTTCGTGGAAATGGTAGATAACGGCTCCAGTATTGGGGTCGTTATCTATTTTTACATAACCTGATTTGTACATCTCATTGAGAGTAGCTTCCACTTCTGCAAAGCTAGCTCCCGTGAACTTCACGCCTTGAGTGACAGTTAAAATACCACCCTTGTTTTCCGCCGCTTCAATCAGTTTAATCATTAGTTGGTTGCCTGTTGGAGGGTGGACTTGAGAGGCAACCACTGCTTGATTCAACGGTACTCCAAAGGGAGATACACCTGCTTTTAGTCTCAGCTTGTGTTCGTATTCGTCAACCATGCCAGGGATGAGAAGCAAATCCACAGTCTGCCCTATATAAAACAAACCAAAAGTACACAGCCACAGCAAACCCGTGCCTATCTTGCCATTGTATAAGCGGTGCAGTCCCCCTAATCCGAAAAATCCAACTGCACACAAGATGTAAGAGACAAGAAGTCGGTCTTTATGCTGATTGTTTTCAAGATTCATCTTGTTTTCAACCCTTTGGATTTGCTCTTGTTGTCTAAAATGGGTTTTCTATGTTGTAGTAGCAACTACAGAAAATTACTGAGAATATGGCGATTTAAAATACAAAAAATGCGTGCTATTGCACTTGATCAAAACCCTGCTAATCACCGAACTACGTTTATTTGACTACTAATCCGCGATTTTTGATTCCGTAAATATTGAATGATTGTTGCAACTCTTAATCTTTTACTTACAAATTTCTCACCCGCACCTTGGTAGACTGAACTTTATACAATTGGATTATTGTGGGCTGTTACGCCTTAACAGAGCATTACCCTTAGCTTTGTGGTGAGGCAGTCCTGTCTTCGGGGTTTCCCCCATGAGGAACTGCCGTTAGCGTAGCGGTAGCGACGTAGGAGCGTCACCCGAAGGGTCTACTTAAGATAATAAAGACGAAAGAGCAATCAAGACATGGTAGATTCCCTCAAAAAACCAGGCTTTGAAGAAATCCGGCCAGGGATTAAAGTCCCGGCAAAAGAAACCCTGTTAACACCTCGGTTTTATACTACCGATTTTGATGAAATGGCGCGGATGGATATCTCCGTCAATGAAGACGAGTTACAAGCCATTCTCGAAGAGTTCCGCACTGACTACAATCG
Organism: Nostoc sp.; assembly: GCF_036917775.1. GTDB lineage: Bacteria > Cyanobacteriota > Cyanobacteriia > Cyanobacteriales > Nostocaceae > Nostoc. The sequence goes on along the minus strand of NZ_JBALEQ010000017.1, from coordinate 40,709 downwards.
CCATCACTTTGTTCGGGATGCGGAGTTTGACCAATCCTGGGATCATATTGACGGGGAAACTCGCAAATTGTTCGTTGAGTTTCTAGAACGTTCCTGTACAGCAGAGTTTTCGGGCTTTTTGCTATATAAAGAACTTGGCCGTCGCTTGAAAGGAAAAAGCCCCGTCTTGGCAGAGTGTTTTAACCTAATGTCACGGGATGAAGCACGTCACGCTGGCTTTTTGAACAAAGCTTTGTCGGACTTTAATCTGTCCCTAGATTTAGGGTTTTTGACTAAGAGTCGTAGTTATACCTTCTTTAAACCGAAATTCATCTTTTACGCTACTTATCTTTCTGAGAAGATCGGTTATTGGCGCTACATCACCATTTATCGCCATTTAGAAGCACATCCCGAAGACCGGGTTTATCCAATCTTCCGGTTCTTTGAAAACTGGTGTCAAGATGAAAACCGCCACGGCGATTTCTTTGATGCCATCATGAAATCCCAGCCACAAATATTGAATGATTGGAAAGCACGGCTGTGGAGTCGGTTCTTCCTGTTGTCGGTATTTGCGACAATGTATCTCAATGACATCCAACGCAAGGACTTTTATGCAACCCTGGGATTGGATGCACGAGAATACGACATTCATGTAATTCAGAAGACTAACGAAAACGCCGGTCGCGTGTTTCCGCTAATGCTGGATGTAGAAAATCCTGAGTTTTATCAGCGATTGGATACTTGTATCAGCAACAACGAGAAGCTGGGTGCGATCGCTAATTCCAACACTCCCAAATTCCTGCAATTCTTCCAAAAACTGCCACTTTACATCTCCAATGGCTGGCAGTTATTACGGCTGTACCTGATGAAACCCATTGATACTGTTTCTGCTCAAGGGGCAGTTCGTTAATTTATCACAGATTTGCGAAAGCTTTAGTGGTTCTGCTGATTGCAGAGCCACTTTTTTGTCTTAAATATTATAGGTTAGCCGATATCTTTAGTGAATCCCATCTTAGTTAGTCCTGGTAGATTAGTGAGTATTGATACGTCTTTTTTGTAAGACAGGAGTGGTTATAAGGTGATATAGTACATTTGAATTAAAAGTGTTAGCGCGATCGCCTTCCTTATCACTCCTAATTCAGAGTATTCCCAAATACAGCATTAGAAATTTATCGCATCTGAGTATGGCAAAGCAGGACGTTCCACTCACAGGAGAAGAACTGATTAAAGAAGTCTGTCGGCGGATTCGGGTAGCCCGCAGCTATTGGGATGCTCATAATAACGCTGCTTGTCGGGGTGAACGCGATCGCGCATTAGCTCTTTACAATACACTGAGTAAAGAACAAAAAGAGCAGATTCCGCAAGTGTTGCGGGTGTGGTTGCGCTATCGCAGTGAGAAGTACTTTGGCGCACACCGAACACCGCCCAAATCGGCACGAAAATCAAAATAGTCTTCACTAGGTTTTTAAATAGGGGCAATACTTTGCGGGTACTCTGTTGGAAAAATCGTAGAGTATTGCTCCTACAGCGTGTAGTTTTGCGTAAGTTCTATAAATAAATCATTGATGGTTGGACTGAATAAAAATAAAAACTAATGGAAAAACAGCAAATTATAAAATTGCTCATTAGTGATTTTACTTGGCAAAGACTGCTTAAATCTTTCATATTTATTTATATATTTTTTGCTGTATATGTATATTTTCGGGCAGATAGTATGATTTTTCTGTCTCGTCCTTCTAGTTATCAGGATAATCCAGAAATTATTAAGTTAAAAAGTGGAGAAAATACAAATATCTCAGCTAGATACTTATTAAACAATCAAGCTAATTACACTATTCTTTATGCTCATGGGAATTCTGAAGATTTAGGAGATATTAAACAGATCCTAGAAAAATTACACGCATGGGGTTTTAGTGTCTTTGCTTATGATTATCGTGGTTACGGTACGAGTCAAGGAAAGGCAACAGAAAGCCACGCATACGAAGATATTAATAGCGCTTACAATTATTTGACCGAAAATTTAAAAATACCACCTGAAAAAATTATAGTTTTGGGGCGTTCGGTTGGCGGCGGTTCTGCGGTAAATTTAGCAACGCGAAAACCGATAGCTGGTTTAATTCTTGAAAGTTCGTTTATTTCTGCTTTTCAAGTAATAGTACCTTTTAGGATTTTACCTTTTGATAAATTTCCCAATATGGACAATATCAAACAAGTAAAATGTCCGATACTAGTAATTCATGGCGAAGCAGATGATATAATTCCTTTTGCTCATGGAGAAAAATTGTTTAATGCTGCAATATCGCCAAAGCTTTATTTGTGGATTAAAGAAGCAAATCATAATGATTTATTCTGGGTAGCTGAAAAAAAGTATCAGAAAGCTTTGCAACAATTTACTAATCTTGTAAAGGAAAATCAGTAATTATCCCCTCATTTTATTCTCCTTTAACCCTCTTTAATCACTCTCGTCATCATAAAATTTAAACCCCTTAGTAATCATTGTTTATTTACTTAAAAATATTTATGTCTGGATTTATATAAAACTCAAGTATTTTTATTTTCAGACTTAAACCAGGTTTTTGCAAAATTAAATCAATTAACGTTGAAATTTCACTTAGTTTGAAAGATATTTTGTACCATTTTCTTGCCTACATTCGCCGCTGCCTTATCTAACTCTGCAATCTCGCTGACGTTTAATTGCCAACCTAACGCACCAATATTCTCTCTTGCCTGTTCTAAGCTTTTTGCTCCAGGGATGGGAATGGTTTCTTTACAGATGCACCAATTAATTGCTACCTGTGACATGGTTTTGTTTCTGGATTGTGCCACTTCTTGCAAACATCCCAGAAGCGATGCCTGCGCCTGGCTACGCCTACGCATTCCTGGTAATATCTGCCTAAACAGTAGACCTCGAATACCTTTAGGTAAAGGGCCTTGCTCTGAGTATTTTCCTGTCAGTAGTCCCAAACCTAGAGGGCTGTAAGCAATCAATTTAATTCCCAACTCATCACAAAGGTCTTTAAGCCCTAATTGAGTGACAGGATATGTAGACAACAAAGAGTATTGAACTTGCAGAGTAGTAATAGGAATGCCTCGTTCTGCAAACTTTTTCTGCACTTGCTTAAGCCGTTTTGGCCCATAATTGGACAGTCCCACTCCCTTGACCAGTCCTTGCTCATATAAATCGGCAAGACCATCTAACAGCCCTACCTCTTGCCAAGGGGCGTAATTTGCTGTTGACCAGTGCATTTGTACCAAATCTACGTTTTTTCCTAGGCGTTGGGCAGATGACTTGCAAGCCTTTACCATTGATTGCCGTGTCCATCTCCACGGGTAAGCAGCCAGCTTAGTCGCAATATAAATATTTTCTTTGTTTGAACCTATATATTCTCGGTTGAATCGTCCCAGAAGTAACTCACTTCGACCATTCAATCTCCCAGTTCCGTAAGAATCACCTGTATCAAATAAAGTCACACCTTTGTTTACGCAAAGGTTAAACACCGCTTGCAACTGGTCATCCATACTTTCGTCATATCCCCAAAGCAGTTGGTTGCCCCAGGCCCAAGTCCCGCAGCCCATGCTTGGGAGGGATTTTTGGAGAGTCTGCATATTTGCTCTCTGTAGATTGCCTTATTAATTATCAGGCATTAACGCACGAGTAGCATGATTAGCTGGTAAATGAGGAGAATCTTCTAGCACTCGTGCAACCTTGTCTATTTTGTTTTAAAAGTTGACAAATATTTTGGACATTCACCAAAGTAGATTCGCTACTTTTGTATTAGATAATATATAGTTTTAGTTGCTTTTAACTAGCAACTTAATCACTAAGTATTAAGATATTGTCGAATTTGCAAGAAGCCTAGCTTTTTGAGTCCAAGCGTTATTAAAAAACCCAACCTCTGGCACTTCTAATTCAAATGAATGAGGTGGTGATTGTAGCAATAAGGATGAACCTTTGTCATGAGCCTCCACTAAATTAACTATCCAGGGAAGAAAGTCTAAGATTTCTTTTGGTAGCACAGTTAATTCAAAATCCCACATCAAATTAAGACCTCGGCAGACTTGTCCTTTTCTGAACGTCGCCACTCTTCCAGCACTCTTGTTTATAGCCAGTCGAAGAATGAACGGACGGAATGGGACAAATTCATCAGGTGCGGTATAAGCATATACATTTACATAGTTCAGTCTTTCCCTACGATCCATCCAAGATGCGATCGGGGAATTACTACTATAAGATGTACCAGTTACGATTACCGGCATATTCATAGAAGCAGCGAAGTTAGAGTAGAACTTATGCCTTAGTTCGCTAACAATATGTTTAGCTTCTGGGTTCATGGCTGCTACACCTATTACAAAAACGATACCTACGGAAAGCTAGGCTAACAAAAATCAACAGAAGCACAAAAAAAGGCAGACGGCCTTGTCTGCCCTCAAGACTTTAGAGCTAAATTCTTAGGTTTAGACCTTAATAACGGCGAGAGGAACCACCATCACCACCCCTTCTACCACCAGAGGAACCTCCATCAGTCTTGGGTTTAGCTTTATTCACTTTTAAGCTTCTACCCATCCAATCAGCATTATCAAGGGCTTCAATTGCTGCTGTTTCTTGTGCGTCTGATTCCATTTCTACAAAGCCGAAACCTCTCATGCGACCTGTTTCTCGGTCGATAGGTAATTGAACATTTTTTACCGTTCCGTATTCTGCAAAAACGTGGCGGAGGTCATCTTCTTTAACCTCATAAGATAGATTACCAACGTAAATTGACATACAATATCTCCAGAATCAGAGGGTGCAGAGATTTAGATGCGGAGAGGTCTGTAATACAAGTATCTATAAAAACAAACTACACAGCCGAATTTAATCTTCTATCGATACTTTATCATAAATTGAAAACTTATGTTCATAAGCAACATTATACTTATTTGTTAAGCTAAATATCTGGACGGTTGGCGAAACTCTTTTAAAATGAACCTACCAGCGATCGCACTAAATTGTAAGCCACTAAAAAAGCTCAATTATTGATACTTATTTCTATTCCCAAAGGATTAGTTATATTGAAATTTTATCCACTCAAAATTACAAAAGATGGAATTAAATAAAACCAGTGCGATCGCTTGTAACGTAAAATTAGTTTTCATCCGGCATTTGCTAACACCTTGACACCCATGTATTGCGACTACCTCATCCAAATCCTGACTGCCCGTGTATATGATGTTGCCCAAGAAACACCACTGGAGTATGCACCAAATTTGTCTGCGCGGTTGAATAATCAACTCCTGTTGAAACGTGAGGATATGCAGTCAGTATTTTCCTTTAAACTGCGGGGTGCTTATAACAAAATGGTGCAACTGGCACCAGATATATTGGCAAAGGGTGTAATTGCAGCGTCTGCGGGGAACCATGCTCAGGGAGTCGCCCTTGCAGCCAATCGCTTGGGAACCAAAGCAATTATCGTTATGCCAGTAACCACACCTCAAGTCAAGGTGGACGCGGTGAGAATGAGGGGCGGAGCAGTCGTGTTACATGGAAACACTTATGATGATGCTTATAGCTATGCCCGTGAATTAGAAGTGGAAAAAGGTTTGACGTTTATTCATCCCTTTGATGACCCTCATGTAATTGCTGGACAGGGAACCATCGGGATGGAAATTTTACGACAATATCAGCAACCCATCCATGCAATTTTTGTCGCAATTGGAGGTGGCGGATTGATTTCTGGAATTGGGGCTTATGTGAAACGATTGCGTCCCGAAATCAAGATTATTGGTGTTGAACCAGTAGATGCTGATGCGATGTCTCAATCGCTCAAAGCCGGGCATCGGGTGCGTTTGTCTCAAGTGGGTTTATTTGCTGATGGTGTGGCGGTGCGAGAAGTAGGTGAAGAAACCTTCCGTTTATGTCAGCAGTATGTCGATGAAATCATTTTAGTGGATACTGATGATACTTGTGCTGCGATTAAAGACGTGTTTGAGGATACGCGATCAATTTTAGAGCCAGCCGGTGCATTAGCGATCGCAGCTGCCAAAGCCTACGCCGAACGAGAACAAATTGAGGGACAAACCTTAATTGCCGTAGCCTGTGGTGCAAACATGAATTTTGATCGTCTCCGCTTTGTAGCAGAACGGGCCGAGTTGGGCGAACGTCGGGAAGCAATCTTTGCAGTCACAATTCCTGAAGAACGGGGAAGTATTCGCCAGTTTTGTGAATGTATTGGCAACCGTAATCTGACCGAGTTTAATTATCGCATTGCTGATGAAAAAACAGCCCATATTTTTGTAGGTGTGCAAATTCAAAACCGTGCTGATGCTGCAAAGATTGTAGAAACCTTTGAAGTTCAAGGATTTGAAACTCTTGATTTAACAGACGATGAACTAACTAAATTACATCTACGGCACATGGTGGGTGGGCACTCTCCCCTAGCTCATAATGAATTACTCTACCGTTTTGAGTTTCCCGAACGTCCCGGCGCATTGATGAAGTTTGTGACTTCCATGAATCCAGCCTGGAATATTAGTCTTTTTCACTACCGTAACAACGGTGCAGACTACGGACGAATCGTTGTTGGTATCCAGGTTCCTCCCCACGAGATGGAAGAGTGGCAAGCTTTTCTCGATAACCTGGGTTATCGCTATTGGGATGAAAACAAGAATCCCGCATACAAGCTGTTTTTGGGATAAGCGAGGGGAGAAGAGGCAGAGGGGTAGGGAGAACGGAGCAGAGGGGAAAGAAAAGAGGCAGAGGGGCAGGGACGGAGCAGAGGGGAAAGAGGTAATTTTGTATCTCTCCTCTGCCCTCTGCCCCCTGCTCCCTGCTCCCATACCCAACGCCCCATGCCAATTTAACGAGCCTTCGATATCAGATTGGAGTCCCAAGTATAGAAGCCGATTTCGTTAGGAACCCTAGAGAATCTGCCTGTCCGATAGCCTCTAGATAATTCATTCAACACCTTATTTTTAATCTCTCTAATTTGCTGAGAATTTAGTTCTCCATAAATTCCGGCGATGACTTCAGCAACGCTGAAAACTTTACCTGGATTTTCTTCAAACAGAGAGGTGAGAGCATCAATTAAGAATTGACCCTCAAAGGCTTTGAGCATCGGTACTGCTTTTGGCGGGGGTACAAAAGGCTTCTTATTTTTGTTTCTAGAAGCACCATTGCGTTTACTTGGGGCTACCAAATTTAAATCCAGAGTATAACAACCTGGCTCATCGGGAATAGTTACCCAGTAATTTCTTTCTCTACCTTGGGTGAGGGAAGATTGAACCCTACCTTTAACTACTTTGAATAAATTGGAATCTAACTCTCCATAAAGCGATCGCACGATAAAATCAATATGACATACAGTGCCTATCTGCTCTTGCAATAGCTGTTTGATGGCTTCCATTCGGGAGATAGCGTGATTGTACTGGGGTAGCATGGGGATTTCTGCCACCCTCGTTGAACTATCGTTGTTCTCTGAGGCTATCTTTAAATCTGGCGATGTAGTTAGAGGTTTTCGCTCTTTTGTATCAACAGCAGCAGAAAAGGAATTATTGATCTCAACCTTATCCGAGTCTGTGGGTTCTGACTGTAGAGACTCCACCAAGTTGATTTCGTCCATGTCATCAAGAGGTGATAAAAACCGCAGAGAGCCTTCTGGGGAAACATTTGAGGTTTCATCAGCCGCAGTTAGTCTTGATATCTGCTTGTTGGGATCAGAAAAAGACCAGTTAGACAACAACGCTTCTACATGATCGAGTTGCGATCGCGCCTGCACAAAAAGGCGTTCATACTCTTCCGTGAGGCGAGCATAATAGTCTCGTAATTCCAACAATGGAGAGAGAAAAGTGCCCGGAGGTGGTTCTAATTGTCCATTTTGAGTCATAAGGCTTCAATCAATTTAAATCGATGTCACTTTTGTAAGACATTGGTCTGGGTTTTGCTTTCTGAGATGTTGGCTGAGATTTCTTAGGTGCTTGGGGAGGGCGACATCTCTCACAATATAAAGGTCGAGGCCCGAACGTCTCGCGTTTTGTCAGATCGTTACACTCTTTACAGACAAACTGGAAAACACGAGTATGAATCTGTCTTTTGTGCGCCCTGACAGTGTATTCTCTAACATCAATGAATTTACTTGCCATAATCAGGATTGTGAATTTCCTTCGGATCAACGTCCTATCAATATAGCTATTCAAGCAAATCAAACTGCATCAGTGTGTGTTTATGTAGAAGTTTTATTCAAATCAGTGAATTTGACATTGAACATAAAGTACAGATGAGCAACTTGAGAGTTAGCCATTGACTATCATCTCAGCATATAGTTGATAGATGAGCAAAAACTACCACCATTTCTATGATGCTTGATTGTGAATACAATTCCCACTGACTATAACTAGCTGCTGTTGCCTAACGTGATGCACTTTCGATACAAATGGGTAGTCTTCAACTAAAGCACAATCTCTCTCAATCATGCCAGTTTTGTAAATTGAAAAGCACATATCGGAATAATCTTGCCAAGAAAAGGCAAGCATAAACTAGTTTGGCTGGATAAGATTACACTTCGACAATAGTTTCTTAAAGACCTTTTGGAGGTGCTTGAATAGACTGTGAATTAAATCTTACCAGAGTATCCTTCTGTCCCTGATTCATCTGGATGTAGAAACGATTTTCATCAACTTCATCACGGAAATTGAGCATAGGGAAGTGCAAGATTATTCATTTCTACTTTTTTTATTGATGGAAAAATCAAGTTATTGCCAGTGTGTATAATTGCCAATTATATAAAGTAGATAACTTTTAAGCCCTCTTCCTCATAGTAGATGGATGAGGAGTAGCAAAGCAATTTATGTATAAATAAGAACTACCTCCCGTTTTTAAGAAGGCGGTTCTCATAGCTAATCAAAATATAAGAGAAAGTCCAAGACTCCCGAATGTTGAATTGAATTAACCAAGATTGACTTTGACGGCTTTGTGTTTTTCTGATTCCGCTTTCGGCAAAGTTCGGTTTTATAATAATGTGCGATGTCTACGACGGGCTACGCCTACGCAATAACCGTACCTGCTGAATGCTCACAAAAAATCAGGAATTTCTACATCCTTTTAGAGACGTAACACTTCCAATACTTTTCGGTTAAGGGGGAAAGGGGAAAGGGAAAGGGTTTGAATTTCCCTTTCCCCTTTAACCTTTCCCCAGACCAAAAGAGAGATTATTAAGTTTATCCGAAAAGTATTGGTAACACTTCTACATCTCTACTGCTGACTTGTAGCAGGCGGTGCAGCAGGTTGCGATTGGGGTTGTTGGCGTAAACGGCGCAATGAGTCCCGCAACTTGTTCTGGTTAGAGTTATCTCTTCGCCGCCGCCTATTTGCGGTTGGTTGTGGCTTTTGTGATGAATCGTTAGCCGTTTGCTCACGCCGGATACGGCGTAAAGACTCTCTAGCATTTCCTTGAGTGCGAGTTGTGCTAGCAGTACTTTCCCCTGTTTGAGGTTCCAATCGTCTACTAAATCCAGATATTGCTGGTCTTGTGGCTCTGACTTCATTAGATGAAGGTGGTGTCAACTCTCTGCGCCTACGTTTTGGAGTTTCTGCCGTGGAATTAGCAGCCGTTGTCTGTTGGGTTCTTTCTTCTGCTTCTCTTTGTCTTTTCCGTTCTTGAACTTGGCGCGATCGCCGTGAACCTTGTATGGCAAATTCAGTGGCTATTGATACCCCTTGTCTACCACCTTCTGTGGGTTTTAATTTCCAGTCACGCGCCTGCCTTACAGTTTCTTCGTCCAAATCGCGGTTTCCACTGGAGCGAGCAACCCGAACATTGGTAACATTGCCTTGTGCATCAGTATCAACAGCTACTTCTACTCTACCTTCAACTCCTCGCCGCCTTGCTGCTTCTGGATATTTGGCATTACATTCGCGGCAGGCTGCACGACCATTACCATTACCTGAACTGTTAATTTTTGGAGATGTTGGTGCTGTTGGCGCTGTTGCTACTGGCGGACGATTTTCTGTTTGATTACCAGTACCTGAGCCAATACCACTACCAGTACCAGTGCCAACACCACTACCAGTGCCAGTGCCAATTCCTGAGCCAACACCAGTGCCAGTACCACTGCCAATGCCACCACCAGAGCCAGTGCCAGTTCCTCCACCAGCGCCACTACCACTGCTTGTACCTACAGCAATACCACTGCCTGAGCCTAAACCAATACCCGAACCGCCACCGCCACCACCGCCACCAGTCTGAGGAGCAACAGTTGTCACAGGGACAAATGGCTTCGGAGCAATTTCCCTATTTACTGGCTGTGGGTTTTGAGTTGTTTGTTGTGGTTGTTGTTGAACTGGCTGTGGGTTTTGAATAGTTTGTTGCGGTTGTTGTTGAACTGGCTGAATTGTCGATCTTTCAATCAATTCTTGTACTGGTTTTTGTATTTGTGGAGTTTCTATAGATTGTTTTTGAACAACTTCAGGTTCTTTTTTGGGTTCTTCTGGAATTTTTTCAAGCGGTTTTTCTGCTTCCACAGCCGGAGAATCCACGATCGCCACCTCTATCGCTTCATCTTCTCCTGTAGGCACTCTCGTCAAATAATTACTTATGCCTGATGACAGTACGCCGATATGCAGCGCCAGTGAACCTATCAGACTGTAAGTCAGAAAAGACTTGAGAGCCTCAACTTCTTTGGAACGTTGCTCGACAGTAATGCCAGAAAAACTCATAGCTATTGCTACCTATTCTCACTAATTTAGCCATCTTAGAATGCAAGGTTACAAATATCAAGTCAAAAATTAAAATTAGTTGGAATATCGTTAAAGAAGCCTACACTAGCAAGAATATCTTTCTCTATCATGGTTTTTGGACAAAATTAATTTTTATTTCAATTAAATTAATTTATATAAAATGAACAAATAATTAAATAAAAATCATGATATATACATTTGAAAAAATTATCATTATATTTTTATATTTTATTGAGAAAAAGTTTCAGCTTTGAACTAGATTCTGGTAGTCTGATTTTGTATTGTGGATGACGCGATAGAGGCACTACATGGGAATTCAGAATTTGTTTGCAGCAGGTGGTATCGTCATGTGGCCCCTGCTAGCGTTTTCGGTCTTGGGTGTGGCACTGATCATCGAGAGGATCAGATTTTGGGTAAGAATTAATCAGCGTCAAAACCGCGTGGTGCGAGATGTTTTGAATCTCTACCGTCTTGAGAATGTTGTTGGTGCAATGGATAAACTTCAGAAAAACGCAGATTTACCACTGGCACGGATTTTTCTAGCGGCTTTAGAATTAGAGGAGCCAAATCCAGAGGAATTTCGTTTGGCGTTAGAAAGTGAAGCTCAGGCTGAGATACCTGTGTTAAAACGTTTTCAAAACATTTTCGAGACAATCATTAGTCTGGCACCACTATTAGGTCTTCTCGGCACTGTGTTAGGATTGATAGCCTCCTTTGCTTCCCTAAATCTTGGTGACGTGGGAGGTAGCAAAACAGCAAGTGTTACGGCTGGGATTAGTGAAGCCCTAGTATCAACCGCATCAGGATTGATCGTTGCTATATTTATACTCATGTTTGCCAATACCTTCCGGGGACTGTATCAACGGCAAATTGCACTAATTCAAGAGTACGGGGGACAGTTAGAATTACTTTACCGCCGCCGCTATGAACGAGGAGAAAAAACGTATGCGTCTACCAGATGAGCCAGAACTTCCATTACAGATCAACATCGTGCCGATGATTGACGTGATTTTTGCAATTTTGACATTTTTTATCATGTCAACTCTGTTTTTAACCCGTTCAGAAGGGCTGCCAGTAAATTTACCGAAGGCTAGCACAGCGAAACAACAGCAAGTTCCCACTAGAATTACTATTACGGTGGATGACAAAGAACAGGTGAGTCTGAACCGTAAACCAATTGCAGTTGATAATGTTACAGAGCAAGTACGTGCTTTAGTTGGTTCTAACCCAGACGTGTTGGTGATTATTAATGCTGATGAGAAAGTTGATTATGGTCGAGTAGTAGCGGTGATGGATCGGGTTCGTAAAGTTGAAGGGGCAAAGTTAGCGATCGCTACCCAAAAGTAAAAAGTAGAAATATTGTACATCACAAGTTCAGAGAGTCAGGAAAATTCGATATTCTGACTCCTAACTCCTTTTTCTCTAATAACTAATATCAGCTACCGTTACGCATCTGCAATTCTTGATATATAAGTTTAAGTAATAATTCTTGGTGGGAATGGATGAAAAAGTGGTCGCCGTTGAACTCATGTAATGAGAAAGCAGCGATTGTCTGTTCTCGCCATGCTTGTAAAGCTTCATGACTAATGTCTTGGTCTTGCAAACCACCAAAAATAGTAATAGGACACTCCAGTGGTTGTTTTTGAGTGTAAATATAAGTTTCTAGAACTGCAAAATCTGCCCGCAAAATCGAGAGAAATATCTGCATTAGTTCCTCGCTTTCTAACACTGCTTTGGGTGTACCGTTAAGGCTGCGTAGCTCGTTTTGCAAATCATGGTCTGATAGGATGTGGAGGGGTGGTTTTATAGGTGGCAATTGCGGAGCGCGACGAGCAGAGATGAAGAGGTGAAAGGGAGTAAGATTATACTGAGAGCGAAGTAGACGGGTCAACTCAAAGCTAACTAACCCGCCCATACTATGACCGAAGAAAGCGAATGGTTTGTCTAAGTATGGTAACAGAACTGGAGCGATCGCTTGCACAAGAGGTTCTAATCGCGTCAAGGGTGCAGACCTAATTTGTCTTCCCCGTCCCGGATATTCTACAGCACAGACTTCGACATTACTCGGTAGATTATTAGGCCATGTGCGAAAAATTGCGGCGCTACCACCAGCGTAGGGGAAACAGAATAAACGCAAGTTTGCTTGCGGATTTATTTGGGGACAGATAACCCAGGAATTGAAGCTTGGTGTAGTTGTCATAATAGAGCTTAGAGTTGGATCGCACAACTCTGCTTTAATTTTTAGATATATTCACTGATAATCTTATGACAGGAATGGAACCTTGGGCTATATCAGCCGTTAGCGGTGTCGCCGCTATGGTTTTCCAAAGTGGTGGTCAGGCTTTAGGAGTATTAGGCAAAACTCTAGATGAAAAAACGAAGAAGTTAATTTTTACTGCATCCAATCAATATGAAAAGAACTACGAAGAACGGCATGGGATTCTTAAAGTATTAGGAATGCGTGAACCTGTCAAGCTGGAATCGCTCTATACAGCAGTGCAATTTTTAGATGATGATACAATTCAAAGTTTTGAATCTATTGAGAATTTAGAAAATTTCTATCGCCAAGCTAAAGTCAGAAGGTTTCAATCTCAAGATGATGGCAAACAAGAAGGAATAAAAGTTGCTAACGATAAGCAATATCTGATGGTACTTGGTGCGCCTGGTGCAGGAAAGTCTACATTTGTGCGAAAGATGGGACTAGAAGCGCTTAAAGGTAAAAAAGGAGATTTTAAGCACGCTTGCATTCCAGTTTTTATCGAATTGAAAAGGTTTGCATCTAGCGATATCAATATTGAAACATTTATTGCTGAGGAGTTTGGTATTTGCGGCTTTCCTTCACCAGATAAATTTACAGCCAAAGCTTTAGAAGAAGGTAAGTTACTAATTGTGCTGGATGGTTTAGATGAAGTACCAACAAAAAACTTAACTGAGGCAATTAGTCAAATTCAGAACTTTGTTGATAAATACGATAAAAATCGTTTCATTGCCTCCTGTCGCACGGCGGCTTATCGCAGCGCTTTTCGCCGCTTTAGTGATGTGGCAATAGCAGATTTTGACGATGCTCAAATTCAGCAATTTATTTATAACTGGTTTCATTATGAAGTAGACAAGCAGGCGAAGACAGGCGAGAAATGCTGGGAGTTACTGCAAAAGCCAGAACATGAAGCTGCAAAAGAGTTGGCGCACACACCTTTATTGCTGACATTTCTGTGTTTAGTTTATGACCGTTCCCAAAGTTTTCCAGATAATCGCAGTGTTCTTTACCGAAAGGCACTGCGGATATTGTTAGAAGAGTGGGCATCAGAAAAACGAATTCTCAGAGATGAGATTTATCAAGGACTGCATACAGAATTAGAAGAGATATTACTATCAGAGATTGCTCATACAGGTTTTGAGTCTGACAGGCTATTCTTTTCACAGCGCGATATTGTTCAGCAAATTAAAACATTTTTAGCAAGTAATCTGAATGCACCTCAACATTTAGATGGGGAATCAGTGCTGAATGCGATCGCTGTTCAACAAGGAATTTTGGTAGAACGAGCCGAGGATGTCTTCTCCTTCTCTCATCTAACGCTACAGGAATATTTAACAGCACAATATATTGATGACCATCGCCAAGTTGAGAAATTAGTTACTGAACATCTAATAGATAAACGCTGGAAAGAGGTGTTTTTGTTAGTAGCTGGGTTAATGCGCGGTGGTGCAGATGATTTGCTGCTGCTGATGGAAAAGGAAGCGCAAAAGTATATTAACACACCTAAGTTACAAGCTTTATTAAACTGGGCAGAACTGATAACAGCTGGATCGGCAGGGGATTTTAAACCTGTGGCTAAACGTGCAGTTGCGATGGCGATCACCAATGCCAACGCCAATGCCTACGCCAAGGCCAACCCCAACGCCTACGCCAATGCCTATGCCTATGCCACCGCCATTGCCTACACCTACGCCTACTCCAACGCCTACGCCTACGCCATCAGCTTCGCCAAGGCCAACGCTAAAGCCAACGCCATCGCCATCGGCTACACTCGTGAACTTGAAAAATTTAAAATCTTCAATAACATCAACTTTACTGTGCTGATTGCTCAACTAGAAGCACTCAGAGCTAAGGTTCCCGATCATCAACAGCCACTAGAAGCGCGTCAGGTATTTGCTGAACGTCTCCAAGGAACCTTACTGAATGCTTTCAATCTCAATCAAGAAATGGTCAACTTATCTCAAGAAGAAATGAAAGCATTCGGCGATTATCTCTACGCCAATTACCTCATCATCAAGTGCAAACAAGCAGCAGTGCGGGTGTCACCCCAAACCTGGGAAGCAATTGAGGCACGGATGTTATTAGTTCCAGGTGGTTAAGCAACAATAGGAAAATGAAAAGATAGCCAGATAAACACTCCATGAGTTCATTGCAACAGGCTAAAAATACAAAAACTCGAACTTTTACAGCAATCTTGCACTGGGAAGAGGATGTTTATGTAGCTGAATGTCCAGAGGTGGGAACCGCCAGCCAAGGAGAGACGATAGAAAAAGCGATCAAAACTATATTTAAAAGAGTTCTCACTTACTGAAGTCGCTACGCTAAAAACTTTCATTAGCAGAATTTAAGTTGTTGTAACAAACGCTCAAGCTGTAGTTACTACAACTCCAGTTGTTATAAGTAAAATTGAAGCCGTTGTTAATACAACTTAAGCTGCTGTTATGAATGCTTAAACTGTAGTTATAAACCTTGAAGTTGTTGTAACAAACCCTCAAGCTGTAGTTATCAACGTTGAAGTTGTTGTAACAAACCCTCAAGCTGTAGTTATGACGCTAAGTTCTGTCGTTAAGAATGCACAAGTTGTTTTCTCTCTTCATCATATATATCATGTTCTCTGTGAATGAACACTTCAGATAATGCCTGATAAGCTTCAGTCCAAGCCGCCATCACTTCGTCTGTAGCAGCTTCTCCCAAAACATCTTTCATGGCTTGCAGTAAACTTTCTCCGACAATAGGATATTGCTCTGGTGTAACATGAGTCTGCACATGACGATGGGCAATTTTTTCCACCATCGACTTTAAAGCAGGTAAATTATCAATTTGATTAGCATAGCTATAAACTGCTGTTGCTAATCTCGCAGGTTGAGAACCATCTGCTTGAGCCGCCATACTAAATTGTTCTTTGATTTCTGGATGGTTTTGAAACATAATTTCATACATCCGAGTTGTGATTTGCTGACCGTTCTTTTTCAAAACAGGTGCTGTAGATTTGACGATATCTATTGTTTGTTGGCTAACCATAGTTTTTGGAACCACTTAGAATCTTGATTGACTTCACTTTAGTGATTATTCCTATTGGTTACTATGAGCTAGCTCAGTTAACGAGTAATATCATTTCAAAAACTGCAACAAAGATGAAAATGTAAGAATGCAGGTATGTACATCGATAATTTATCAACCAAAATTTGATTTGATATGTATACCATTGAGAAAAAGTCAACTAAAAAAGCCTGGGCAGGTGCGATCGCAGAACCAGCAAAAGAATTCCCCTCTACCCAACTGCCAATTATCTCTGGCAAAATCCCAGATGGTTTGCGTGGCACACTTTACCGCAATGGCCCCGCACGGCTAGAACGCGGTGGCCTTCGCGTGGGACACTGGTTTGATGGAGATGGAGCAATTCTGGCTGTAAATTTTACTGATGCAGTTGCAACCGGGGTTTATCGCTACGTGCAAACCTCTGGCTATCAAGAAGAAGCCGCAACAGGTAAACTACTCTACGGCAATTATGGCATGACTGCACCAGGGCCAATTTGGAATCAATGGCAAAAGCCCCTCAAAAATGCTGCCAACACTTCGGTGTTAGCACTTCCAGATAAACTTTTGGCACTGTGGGAAGGTGGTAAACCCCACGCCCTCGATTTACAAACTTTAGAAACTTGGGGCGAAGATGATTTAGGGGGATTAACTAAAGGATTAAACTATTCCGCACATTATAAGCGTGACAAGCAAACAGGGGAGATTTTTAACTTTGGCATCAGCCCTGGACAAAAGGCGACGCTGAATATTTACAAAAGCGATTCGACTGGCCAGATTATCCAACAAGCCGCATACCCGCTAGATGGTGTACCATTGGTGCATGATTTTGTTTTAGCAGGACAGTATCTTGTATTTTTCATTCCGCCGGTGCGGTTGAGTATCTTAGCTCTGCTAATAGGGATAAACAACTATAGTGATTCGCTAGAGTGGCAACCTAAATTAGGAACTCAAGTTTTAGTTTTTGACAGAGAAACCCTATCTGTGGTGAGTCGTGGAGAAACCGAACCTTGGTTTCAATGGCATTTTGCTAATGGTTATGTAGATGCTAGCGGTTCAGTGATTGTAGATATTGCCCGTTATGAAGATTTTCAAACTAACCAATATCTCAAGGAAGTAGCTACAGGTGAAACTCACACCCCAGCTAAAACTACACTAACGCGAGTTCATTTGCATCCTCAAACTGGCAAAGTTACGTCAATTCAGCAACTATTAAATAGATATTGTGAGTTTCCCAATGTACCACAGAAAAACGTGGGGCTAGCTTCTCGGTACACATATATGTCAACATTCCGTTCAGAAACAGATATTAGCCAAGAAGTAGTAAATGCGATCGCCTGCTTCGACAACAAAACCGAAACCTTCACCGAAGCAGACTTTGGAGAAAACCGTTATCCTTCAGAACCCATCCACGCCCAAAATACCCAAAACCCTGCACAAAGTTGGGTACTAACCGTTGTCTACGATGGTAATTCTCATAGTAGCGAAGTTTGGATACTTGATAGCGATCGCCTGGATGCCGAACCTGTTTGCAAACTGAAATTACCCAGCGTCATCCCCCACAGCTTCCACGGCACTTGGAACCCAGCCTAACAAACCCTCTGCGTTACCTCTGCGTTAAAAAACAACGTTACAGTAAAAACGAATAGCATTGATCGGACTTAATCGCATCTGGTCAATGCAAAATCAAAAATACCAAAAAATATTGCCCTATGCAATTACAAGAAAAACGCCATTATTCTCACACAGAATATCTAGAACTAGAAGTCATTTCCGAGTATCGTCATGAATATATAGATGGTCAAATTAGACATATCACAGGTGGAACACCAAATCACAATCAAATAGCTGGTAATGTTAGTGCAACCCTGAATTTTGCTTTGAAGCGACAACCTTATCGAGTATTCATCGCCGATCAACGTCTATGGATTCCCAAAAAGCGAATTCATACATATCCTGATGTAATGGTTGTTGCAGGCTCATTAGAGTTTTCTGAGGGACGTAAAGATACAATTACTAATCCCTTAGTGATTTGTGAAGTGTTATCTAAATCTACCAGAAGCTATGACCTAGATGAAAAATTTGCGGCTTATCGTACCATTCCCAGTTTTCAGGAATATGTTCTGATCGATCAATACAAAAATCATGTAGAACAGTATTCTAAAACTGACGAAAATAAATGGATTTTCTCGGAGCATGAAGAAGAGAGTACTATTTTAACACTATCCTCTATTCAATTTCAAATCCCTCTATCAGATATTTATGATAAAGTTGACTTTGAGGCTAAAGAATAACCTCATTCTAACTGGTTAACTAAGCAACATGACCACTTCTAAACGCCACTACCACATCACTACCTTCGGTTGTCAGATGAATAAAGCTGACTCAGAACGCATGGCTGGCGTTTTGGAAGACATGGGCTTTGAGTGGTCAGAAGATCCGAATAATGCAGATGTGATTCTCTACAATACCTGCACAATTCGGGATAATGCCGAGCAAAAAGTATATTCTTACCTTGGCAGACAGGCGAAGCGTAAACATGAGCAGCCAGATTTAACCCTCATCGTTGCAGGTTGTGTTGCCCAGCAAGAAGGTGAAGCGCTATTGCGGCGAGTCCCAGAATTAGACTTGGTAATGGGGCCACAACACGCCAACCGCCTCAAAGATTTGTTGGAGTCAGTCTTTGAGGGCAACCAAGTTGTCGCCACCGAGTCTGTTCATATTATTGAAGATATCACCCAACCGCGACGGGATAGTAAAGTCACCGCTTGGGTAAATGTAATTTATGGTTGTAACGAACGCTGCACCTATTGCGTAGTTCCCAATGTGCGCGGTATCGAACAATCGCGCACGCCGTCAGCTATCCGGGCTGAAATGGAAGAATTAGGACGGCAAGGTTACAAGGAAATTACTTTACTTGGTCAAAATATTGACGCTTACGGTAGAGATTTACCAGGAACAACACCAGAAGGTCGGCATCTGCACAACTTCACAGATTTACTTTATTACGTTCATGATGTGCCGGGAATTGAAAGATTAAGATTTGCTACTAGCCATCCCCGTTATTTTACAGAGAGATTAATTAAAGCTTGCGCTGAGTTACCCAAAGTCTGCAAACACTTCCACATTCCCTTTCAATCTGGGGATAATGAACTTTTGAAGGCGATGGCGCGGGGTTATACTCATGAAAAATATCGCCGGATTATCGATACCATTCGGCGGTATATGCCAGATGCTTCCATTAGTGCTGATGCGATTGTTGGTTTTCCTGGGGAGACAGAAGCACAGTTTGAAAATACCCTGAAACTGGTGGAAGATATTGGCTTTGATATGTTGAATACAGCAGCATATTCACCGCGTCCAGGGACACCAGCCGCTTTGTGGGACAATCAACTAAGTGAAGAAGTTAAAAGTGATCGCCTCCAAAGGCTCAATCATCTAGGAAACTTGAAAGTAGCAGAGCGATCGCAACGTTACTTTGGACGTATCGAAGAAGTTTTAGTAGAAGACCAAAATCCTAAAGATCAAACTCAGGTAATGGGACGCACTGATGGTAATCGTCTGACATTCTTCAGTGGGGATATCAAAGAATTGAAAGGACAGTTAGTGAAGGTAAAAATTACCGAAGTTCGCCCTTTTAGCCTCACAGGTGAACCAGTTGAAGTGAGACAAGCCATACCAGTGTAGAAAGAGGGGTAAAGGGAAAAGGTTAAGGGGAAAAAGAACCTCACATTTAACCTTTCTTCCTCAAAGCTACTTCACCTTAGCGCGGAAGCGGACAAAACCATAAAAATCTTTGACTAGATTGGGTAAATCTGGACTCCGTGTAATATTTACCACCACCGCCCCATTGATGTTAGCACCGCAGTATGATGGGACTGTCTCGTTAGCAGGATAAAAGCGTCCGCGATCGCCATCTTGGGTATTAGTCAAATAAACCGTAGGAGTGCTAGAACCAAGCGCAAGAGCAATACCTTGAGCTGCTCCTGATAAACCACCATCATTAGGAGTCAGACCATTAAAGGCAGTGGGAATAAAAGTAGTATTGACAGGAACTAAATCACAAATTTGGACACTAGTTGCATTACCTAGACCATTTGAAAGTAAGTAGATAGTGTACTCTAACTCATCCCCTGGTTTGACTATCCCAGCGTTAATCAATCCGCTCAAGTAATTAGTGGGCCATGTGTTAGTGCTATCATCATCAGTGTCACGTGGAGATGCTACGTAGTTGGCAGCATTAGGAGAAACGTCGCTACGACCATCTACAATGCTAGTTAAATTCTGGCTGTTAATCCGGGTGATGCGTTTCACTAAAATTAGCTGAGGTTTGGCAGATGATAACGCAGTTAATGGCATAGTTACGGTAGCAGGTGTGGGATCTTCCTTACCTGCTTTGTCTACTGCGGCTACTGTAAAAGTAATAGTTGTAGCACCATCTATATCTGGATCTACTGTTAGTTTCGTCGAATCATAATTAGTAATCACCTGATTCACTGTCACAGCTACACCGTTGTAGTACAGTGTCCCATTACTTGGGAGACTAACAATCTTGAAACTGTTGCCAGAACCAAGGTTCCCATCTTCCGGGTCAGTGCCAGATAGTGTTGGAACTTGTACAGTATTGGTTCCCCCTGGATTTGTTGTTGTAGATCCATTGACATTATTAGTATCAGGCAACTGCTCAATCCCAAAGTCCTTACTAGAGATGTTTGTAGCAGTATTAAAAGTAGCTGTCGTGAGTGGGCTAGTGTTGACCCAGTTAGATGGCAGGGATGGCGCAGGGGCAGTATTACCTACAGTGCCAGCAGTTGTACTTAAAATAATTTTAACGTTGCTTTGATTGAAGGGAACATCGAGAAAAGTATAAGTACCATCTGCGGCGACAGGTGTTGTTTTTAAGACCTTATTATTAGAATCTACGAGAATAGCATTTAATAATCCACCAGCATGAGTGCCAGTTTCCGAACCAGTATTGATATTAGTAAAAGTATTGTTAGCGCTATTATCGGCATCATTCCAAACCTTGCCGCTAACGAAATCATCATCAAAGATTGTGTAGCTGGAAGCGATCGTTGGGGAACCACCACAAGTCGTTGTTGAACTGGTGAAAAAACTAGTTGAAGGTTGTATGGTAAATACAATTGTCCTCACACCTTGAGGAACATTATTGTTAATAACAGTAAAAGGAATGGTAAAGACACTAGTAGCATCACTGCCGTCGTAGTTGCCCGCAGGAATACTGATATTAAAGGTGGATGCGTTTGATATTGTGTTGTAGTCTGTACCCAAGACGGCTGTACCAGAGACTGAAATTAAAACACTTATCCCCCCACTTGGCACTAAACCAACAATCCTAAGTTTAGGTGGGTTAGTTGTAGGGGTAGTTTCCGATTCTGCTGCACCACCTGAACTCGCCGTGAACTCAAGCACCGGTAAACCGGCAAATTGCACCTCATCAAGGAAGTTACCTACAGTATTGTCTCCGCCTGCTGTGGAAACGGCCGCAAATCCTACAGGTTGATTCCCACTAGCACCAGTGTAAGGCACTGTGCCAGTGTATCTTACCCAGCCATTTCCTGCATTATTGTTACTTACAGTAGGAATAGTTGCACCATTCTGCGCTACTGGTTGTGCTGTAACTGTTCCATTACTAGTTGTTGAGAATGTGCCAAAAATAGTTGATGTTGGATTGGTATTTAGTCCAATTAAAAAATTGGTCACATCAGCCACAGATGAACTTGAGCGCCCGCGATGTAAAAGAGAGAACGTGATCGTTTCATCTTTGATTAGGCATATATTCTGATACAACTGAGAATTTTGCTCTGCATTTAACTCAGCAAATTGATTTCCTGCACTAGTTGGTATCGTTGCTGTGCTAGCGCCATTAAATCCTGAAGTCCAAATCTCAATCAGCGGTACTAACCCTGGAGATGTATAACCAGTACAGTTACCTGTTCCTGCTTTTACTGACCCATGAGTCGTACTCCAACCAGGAATAACGCTTTGATCTACTTGAACGTAACATTGTTGATTTGTAGAACCAAAAGGAGGTGACTCAAAGCTGGGATTTAAGAACGATCGCTGGATATATTGAGCTTGCGCTACTGTAGGTTGAAGTACTAATGTCGCACCGAGAAGTCCCCAGCTAAAAATATTAAGATTTTGCCATAAATTCTTCATTAGTAAATCACCATAAAATAACCTTTAAAAAATACTGATTACTTGAACCATAATCATCAATGAGGGCTGATTCACCTCAAACAAATCTTCAGTCTCTAGCTTTCCCGAAATCGTAGATAATCTACCATTTGTATTCAGACTTATAGTGGCATTGTTTTTATTAAATAGTTGTTTTAGATTTCACGCTTTTGCATCCCCTTCGTTGCAGCTTTTAGTTTACCCACCAAAGTTTTCATTGCAGATTCTTGTGGCTGACGTGGCACAGGTTTTTGCTGTCCAAAGCCATCAAATAATTCGTTGAGTTTGACGCTGACACCCAAATATGCGCCACCTGCGGAACGTGTTCCTGAGAAATCCCGGTCATCAACTTTACCAAATACATATCCAGCAGAAACACGCAGGTTAGGCGTGAGATAATAGCCTGTTTCGACAACAAAGCCTGTTTCGCTGTAGCTAGACTGACTAATTACACGAGCCTCACCCACCAAATCCCAGCTATATCCCAAACGATAGGTAGCGCGTAATTGGGCCAGATTTACTGTGCTAGTACCAGCTAAATCGCTGGCTATGTAAGAAGTACTGTTACGCAAGGCATACTTACCATAGAATTCCCATTGCCAGTTAGGAGCGTAAATAGTTTCCAAAGCAAAAGTATGGTCTTCGGAACCCGTACCACTACCTAAGAGGATGGTGTCAGGGATAGTTGATGGATTTTTGCGATATTCATAACGCAATAAGGCATTAAATCTATCACTATTGGGGTTACGATAAGCTAGTCCCAACTTCAAAGTAGCTGTGTCTCCCAGTCCTGAAAGCTTTTGATTAGATGAACCAGCTTGTTGATAACGTACCAAGGCTGTGAGAGCTGGAGAAATTTTACCCGCAGCACCTGCGGTAATTACTGTATTGCTACCACCAGAAGAAGAACGATGTTCGTAACGGGCACTGGCTTGAAACTGCGGATTATCAGAGTATTCCAGCCCCACACTGTAGCTATCGCCACCATCAAATCCGATCGCAGATGCTGATTGACCAAAAGCGAAGGGTTGGGCATATTGTTGACCCGCCGCAGTTCGTCCGAAGAAGTTACCAAACACGTGTTCGTAAGCGACATTCAGCCGCAATCCCGAAGCAATAGTCCAACGGTTATTTAGACCAATCGCCCCTTGGGTAGTCATTTCATTCGCACCACCCAAAATTGAGTAACGACCAGTCAAGGTAGTATCCGAACCGAGTTTGTGTTCACCGTTGACACTCAAGCTGGTGATGGAATTACCCGAATATTGACCACTAGTGTAAAACTGTTGGGCCAGACTGATATTTACACCAGGAATTGCTGCCCAATTTAGCCCGAAGATAGTACGGTCTGGGTAAACACTATCTTTTTGGGAAGATAAACTAATTTCATTTTGGGCTTGGAAAGTCAGATTTTTAGCAATAGGAACTGTAAAACGCGATCGCAATTGATCGGAAGTACCACTGAGGGCACTGTCGGGAATGCGGTCTTCCCGATGACGATGAATCCAATCCACATCAATAGTAGCTTTACCCAAGCGTTGTTGAATCCCGGCGGAAATTGTCGTTAAGGAATTATCAACTTTACTACCAGGTAGCGACTCATAGCGGGGTGCAAACAGTTCTTCAAAGGTATCTAAGGGTTGGGGAGCAATGCCAAAATTGTCTTCGTGGTCGTACTGCGCCCTGACGTTTGTGGTTGAACTGAGTTTAGCTGTAACCTGCGCTCCATAACGGGTTTGTCCTGGGACAAAGCTGATAGTAGCATTATTAGCAAAACCTGTATCGGCAAAGCGATAATAGGCACGACCTTGAATCCCGTTAGTAATTTGTCCCTCAGCTTCCAACCGATACGCTTCACCACTAACCTTTCCTACAACATCAGAATCATTAGTGGAATGGGCATATTCTGCAATTAACCTACCTTCATTACCCAAAGAAATCAGCGCATCTGCACCATAGAGTTGAAAGTCACGTACTCCCTGATTTTCTTGGACATAAGTTGCTCCTATCCAACTTTCCTGGTTAAGTTTGCGGGAAAGGTTATATTGCAAACGACCAGCATAGATGTTGCTATCAGAATCTTCGCTGTCATATTGATAGCTAACAACAATCCGGCGTACCAATACTTGTCCGGTTTGATCGATATCGGTACGAAGCATGGGTTCGCGGAATAATAAGGTACCGCGATCGTAGTCGATTTCATAGTCTGGGCCGCGGTTAAGCTGTTTCCGTTCTAGTACAGTCCCAGGACGATTAAGTTCTTCTAACTCAATAAAGACATTTTCACTACCTGGTTGTAATATTCTGCGAGAGAGGAAGTAATAACCGCTAGTACCATCGGGAGCAATGGTATCTCGTTGGAAAGCTTCTAGGTGGTTGCCATACAAACCTGTAACTTGTAGGTTCCCTAAGTTATAGTTAGCTTTAAAACCGTGAAGTTGTCGGGTGACAGAAGTAAATTGCTGCGATCGCCGCGCAAATTCTTCTGTGTTGTAGTCACCCCACATGGCATAATCAGGATCGGCTCCCGGGACACCATTTGTACGCTCCAAACGCACATATAGGCTGTCAATAGAAGGAGCAACAACATCAACTTGCGAGCTATCGCCGTAGACAGGATAATTTTGCTCGCTGGATTGATAAGTTCTAAACAGGCGATTATCACAGTTGCAATCTTCATTGAGGTTACGAGAACTGTTGTATGCGCCTGTAAACAACCATTCTCCGATCGCACCAGTGGCAAATATTGCTGAGTGGAAATCTAACTGAGTTCCGTTATCTTTGTCAGGCGGGAGAAAATCACGGAAACTACCGTAATAATCTGTACCTCTAGCGCCCAAACGTAAATCTATTACGCCAGTAACCAAACTCGGACGCAGTGATGTTTCAAATTGTAGTTGAGTAAAGGCTTCTAAGTTATTAGCTATGGCGCGAATTGTGACAGTTTCGGCTTTGAGTTGCGATCGCAACTTAGCCGTAAATTGCCCCGCTTTCGCCTCTACTTGAAATCCGGGTTCATCGGGTTTGAAGTCTTTCCCAACCAACTCCCCAGCAGTAGGTATCAAAGTGATAACAGCATCCCGATTAGAGCGATTACCACTTGCATCGATCAGTTGACCCCTGATTGTAGCTGTAGAACGCCCATCCGCCGGGATACGAGACTCAACAGTTTCTAAGGTTAATTTCTGTGGCGCTCCCCGAACTACAACTTGCACCGTTACAGGAGGTTCTGTCCCTCCTACTATTTGTGCAGAGATGGTGTTATTACCTTCTTTTAACGAAACACCATACCATGTCTGCGTTACTAAATTAGTATTGGCATCGCTTTCTGTTCGTCCAATTGAGGATGGATCTACTAATACACCATTAGACCGTAATTCTACTGTACTTCCAACGGGGAATTGCACAATCACTGTGGTAGCAGGAACATCCACAACGTTGTTAGCCGTTGGCATCAGGAATAAAATTCCTGTGGAGATGGGGGAAACGGGGGGAATTTTCTGATTTTCCTCAGTTACTCCAGCTATTTTGCGTAAGCCTCTGGGCAAATCAACAGAAGTTGCTGGTTGAAATGCTTGTATTTCCGTTGGAGAAGTTTGAAGCTCTATTTTTGTGTCTTTGCGTCCTTCATTCTTAATTCCTGCTAGTTTGCGTAAACCTCTGGGCAAATCAATAGAAGTTGCTGGTTGAAATGCTTGTATTTCCGTTTCACTTGGCTGAACATCTGAAATTAAAGTATTAGTTGAAGGAAGTTCAAGAGGTAGAAGTTGCTTGTCAGAACTTCCCAAAAGATGGGGAGAACTTGAATCCATGCTTTTTTCAGCAACTTTATTCCGATCCGCTTGATCCTCATCCTGGTTTTTCGCATGATTTGGAAAAACCAAACCTCTAGCCCCCTTCTCTTGTAAGGACGGGGGAGAATTCAAAGGCTCTCCTGTCTTAAAAGAGAGGTTTTCTAGATCCCTTGAAAATTCAGGATCTTCGACACTCTTGTCTGCTTGTGAAGGCGAATCGGGGAAAAAAAGATTTTCATTTGTAGCTTCTGCCTTAACTATGGCAGGATACAAAACGAGGCTGAGAGCTACTGGCATCACCCCCATCATCTTTAGGTTGAAAATAGTTGTATGGTGCAGTCTGGGTTTCATTTTTTGACTGGCTCCTGGAAGGCGGGGGTGACAGCGAAATTCATGCGTACCATGCCACCAGGTTCTAAACGCACTAGGCGAGATTGGCTATTCCGTTCACGGAATTTTTGGTTGGGAGCTAGGGTGTAACCTGGTACACTGCTGAGGTCTAGTACGCCTGTATGACTTCCTGGTAAGACATTAGCTAAGGAAAACAAACCATTCGGATCTGTGGTGATGCGGTTTCCGTCCTCCAGAAAAATCACTGCATTGGGGACTCCAGGTTCACCAGGTTGTTGTTCACCGTCAAAGTTTTTATCAATAAACACGCGACCGATAATCGTGCCACAATCAGAAACGATTCCTGGACGAATTTTTAACTGGTGCGTTGCTGGGCCATCCTTGGTGCTAAAACGGTTATCAGCTCGTTGAGCATTCACGATCGCACTATTGCGACCGTTACCACGCACAGCATCAGCTGTTAGTTGAGCCGCGTAAGCAATATTCAAAGTTTTTCCCGTAGGAACTGTTATATTTGTACGGAATGTCACCGTGTTTCCATTGCGTTCTGAGGTGATAGTAATTGCTTGACCATCTAACTCACCCCGCACAGATTTAGGTAAAAACTGGAATCCTAAAGGTAAGTTGTCGGTGACAAATATATTATTCAAACCAGCATCAGCAAGGTTTTTTACCGAGATCCGGTAGATTACCGTATCTCCAGGTTCAGCCGTAGCGCGATCGCCTGTTTTGATAATCTGCAACTGATTGGCTTGGCACAGATTTGTACTAAATTCAAAGGCTAATAAGTCTAGTCCTACAACTTCTGCATTCGGAACTAAGACAACCGTTTGCTCTACCCTAGTTTCACCTGTAAGACTGATTGGTTGACCATCCAGAGAACTAGCGATATATCGCACAATATTATTACCTTGTGTGCCAGTAGTACCAACGATTTCAATCTTGATCCGCCGTTGCTTGTAGATAGAATTTGGTGGTGGATTAACTACAAAAATATAAGTTCTACCTGGATCAGTTTGACCCTTATTCGGATCGAGTAGGAAATTGTAGACACCCGCAGGGTTATTCGTAACAAAGTAGGGGTTACTATTCTCGGTATTTGGCGACTTACCGCCAGGAACGTTGTTATTAGGAATATCGGGTAACTCTGTTCGAGTCAAAGAAAGCAAACCGCCTAATTCTGTCCCAGTTGGGTCGCTAGGGTTAGATTCGTATACGCCAACTGAAAAACCTGTATAGTCAGGCAAAATAGTACCAGCACAACCTAATATCCGCCCTAATGGATCGACTAATGGGCTAGGACTAACATTAAGCTGACTAGAAGCTCCGTCATATTTTTGATTATTAGCAGAGTCTGTATAAGTATAAGTAGCTTGATTTATTAATGGCAAAGACGCACCCCGATTGTTAGTCTGTTGTGCGATCGCTGGTATAGATATAGTAGTTTGCAAAAAACTCCCCAGAAGAACAGTAGCTGTTAACCTTTGATACCAGCTACTCCTATAAGTAATTTGTTTTTTCTTTTGAGGACGGCTCACTGAACACATCTCCTCTGGAATGCTACTTTTTTTGTTAATAAAAGCACTTGTTTATCTATCGAAGATCCCTCCGATTCTCCTTATAAAGCACGTTGTTTTTCGCTCTTGAATCCCAAAAAAGTCGCTACAGGTGGGTGATATCAGGCATAACGAATCAGCGAACTTGGACTTGATAAATAGCTTTAACCGTTTTCTTGGCCGGAACTGATGGCACTTGCAAACGGATGTGGGTGTAAACATTCGCTGGTGCTGGTTTTGTTTCCACTTTGCCGTCAGGAAGAGTAACTTTAACAGTGGGATTTTCGACAAAGCTGCGTCCGCCATCAATGCTGTAGGTTACTTTAGTCTCATTAGTGGCGATCACAGATTTCAGTATGTATACCATTCCTTTAGGAATAGGTTGATTGAGAATCAAATTCTTTACGGGGCGATCGCTCTTATTTTCGCCACTTAATGTATATCGCAACACATCTCCTGGTCGCACCACAGCTTGACCTTTTAAAGGTTGCCATGTCTTACTTTGCTTACCCTGCTGATCCTGTGCCACCACTTGCTTTTCTGCCTCTAAGCGCAACTGTAACTGCCCTTGAGGTTTGACATTTTGAGCGATCGCACTGGTAGAATGCCACAGAGAAGCGATTCCTGGCACTTGGCTAACAAATGGCACTGTAGCAATAAGTGCGATCGCTCCGCCAACGCCAAAGGCGAACGCTCCTAAACTTGCAAAAGAAAAACGCTTCATAATCAATAACCTCAAAAAACTTTCATAATGCCGATTGCTGATTTATCTTTCCCTGTTTTCGCTGGAGAACAATCATTTTGTAGTTAGCGCTTAGTCCTAAACCACCAACTACAAATACAGGTGTGCTATTACACCCCTCTTTGCAAACAAAGAGGGGTGAGATTTAACTATCTAGTTAACCTTACGCTGGAAAGTAAATGTTCTTTGCACAGTCGGGCCAACCTGTCCGGTTACGGTATTCACATACTTGGTAACATCCGTGTTTAACGTAGTTCCTGTTTGGTCGTTACCAGAGTTAGTTGCTGGATTACCATTGAAAAATTGAATAGTTGATGTCCCAGAATCCTTAGCTGAACTAACAATGTTGCTAGTATCAATTTGAGTATTATTGTCATTGTCTAGCGCCCAGTTGTTGCCACTCGCTCCCCCTACTGTACCGTCTTCAGTAATCACAATCTTGTCAGCATTCAGAATTACATTTCCGGTTCCCACTTGAGAAGTAGAAATATTTTTGTAAGTAATCCGATACTCAATAATGTTTCCTGGGGCAGGTTTTTTAGCTGTAGTACTAAATGTGCCATCAGTGCTACCTGCTGGCAGTGCTGGTCCAGTTCCTTGTAAAACTCGTGACTCTTTCAGTAATTGCAAGAAACCAGTGTATACACGGTCAATGCTAATGTTAGTAGCTGTATCATCAGCTAAACCATTACTGTTTGCGTCGATAAAAGCCGTAACCGGTGTGGGGAAGCCGCGTTCGAGAGTGGTTGTGACAGCTGCACCTTGAGCAATAGTATCAGTTGAGAGTGGCGTATTAGCAGGTAAGTCAACGCTTACACCATAGTTAGCTTTACCACCATTGGCTGCAACTGCATCAATTCGCACTGGATTAGTGGCACTGATTGGGTTGCCCCCAACAGTACCCGTACCACTTGTGAATGTAAAGCTTGTACCATTGTACGTGTAAGCAGCTGATAAACCTTGATAGGATACCGTCACGACTGTACCTGTAGGCAAATCACTTAGTGTTACTGGTGGTGTAGGTACGAGAGAAATATTGGCTATTGCTATACCAGTATTCTGAACCGTATTAGTAAAGGATACGGCAGCCGGATCAACTGTTGAGCCAGGAGCAATATTGGGTGGAATTAGTGCCGATCTATTGGTGAAGTCATCATTGTTGCTACTTGGCCCAACGGCATCAGGTACTCCATTTGGCCCATTTAAGACAGAGGAGTTAGCAGGTACTGAGATGGTAGCTACGTTGTAATCCCCAGTAGTACTATTAGTACCAGTGTTATTATTCTGTGTGTCAATAAAAGGAGGTGTCGTGCCATTCGGAACAAAGCCGGAGTCTGGTGTGGTAGGAAAGGTACTATTAGTGGAGTTAAAGTTACCTGGGTTTTGGTCTCCTGAATCGTCATAGATTTTGGTGGTCGGATCTCCAGCAGTTGTACCAGTGACTTGAGCGATGTTGTAAATGTTTACTGGGCCATTGCCAGTTGCACCAGTGGTCTTAACTTGGATGCTAAAACCGCTAACTGTTGTCCCGGTACCAACTGAAGTGACAAGGTTAGGATCGTTAATGAAACCGATCCGTGTAACTGTACTCAATGATCCTGGGGCGGTAGTTGACCATGTAGCTGCTTCAGCATTTGTAGCTGTCGGAGTAGTAGTATAAACTACTTTCCACCCAGAGGGAGCAGTTGGAGTGCTATTAAGCACTGTATTTGCTGGAATAGCATCAGAAACTAAGATGCGGCTGACTGTCGCACTATCAACACTGATATTTGTACCAGCCAAAGCTGCGGGGGTAATACCAGTATTAGTTACGTCATTAGCTTCAACCCGCAAGCTCAAACCATAAGTTAGTAGGTCATCAGTTAGGGGAGTAGAAGTGCCAGCATTATCATAGGCTGTCTTAGTTTTGAGGACAGTTGCTAACGCTCTAGTTTTAGCAGTATTTCCTACTTGAATTTGCTGGGTAGCACTGGCTTCTCTCACACCATTGATTGGAGTTCCTGCTGCGTTGCCATTATCTACAGTGTAAACGTCGCCACCATCAGCAATCCGGGGTTGGTTTTGAGCATCACCAGGAGTTTGTCCTAGTCTGACAGTGATAGTATCGCCTGTTTGAGCGCCAGCTTGGACGGTAACTGGTACACGCACCAACACAGTACCATTAACTGGAACTGCGCCTGTAGTTAGTCCACCAGCAGGGATATTTGTCCAGGTTGTACCGCCATCAGTACTATATTGCAAGTTACCAGATGTAGCACTACCAGGTAATAAGCCCGAAACTGTAGCTGGCCCTGTTGTTGTCGCTAAGTTCGGAATCTGGAATTTGGTGAGGTCGTTACCAACGTTGGTTACAGTGTAAGTGTAAACGAGTGTATCACCAGCTTTAGTACTACCACCTGGGTTAGTTTGATTTGCAATCCCAGAACCTGTAACAGTAATACCAGCCACCTCTGCTACGGTTACGGTGACAGTGTTAGATGTAGAATTGATGGGACTCCCTGGCGCGTTGGGATCTTCGTAGGTCGCTGTGGCTGTGTTGCTTATAGATGTACCTGCTGTAGTACCTTCAGCTAATACAGGTGCAACAAATTGGAAAAAGCTACCAGTTAATAATGCTGTTGCTACTAGAGATTGGTAAGGCTGAATCTGCTTGTTGATGGATTTGTTTCGGTTTACCATGAAAGTATCTTATTTATTTGCTGAACTTGTATCTTGGGTTTTGAGACAGGATAAAGTTCGGCAATTCCTTAAAGAATTACCGACTAACTTGCCCAAAGCCTTGAGGTTTTGGGCGCTGCATATATGAAAAGTTAATTTACTGGCGACTTCTGAAAAACTAATAGATTTAGGCAATAGGCAGAAAAGTTATTGCCTGCTTCTTTTACGCTCACTGTTGATTATCAAGGTTAGCAATCGCAAATATAGGTAACTTACTAGTGTGTTCTGCTGAATCTTTCGATGTAAATAGAAATGTAACTTTTATATCAAAAAAAAACTTCCGTATAAACAAGTAACTTGTTTATCGATGAGTGAAAGCATAAAAACTGAAAAAATAACTTTATTTTTTCAACACAGATAGCAATTGTAGTGTTTGAAATAGAAGCAAAACATCCTACAAGCCATATATCAAAGCTATTTTGAATATTTGCTGCTATGTATATATGATACCGTGTGCGGTCATTGGTCTAATGAAATAAAAAATTAAGTCAGTGATCTTGATCGCTAAGTAAAGTGATCTTAATTTAATAAAATGCAAATAGCTCATGGGTATGATGCAATTTAATCATATCTATAACCAGCGTTTACACTGAGTAGCGGAAACTATTATCTGATTTCAGACCAAGTAAGTCTAAATATAAATACTAAGTTTGACAATTACGTATATAAAAATTTTACAGTAATTATTTTTTTCAATACTAGGAATACCCGACTAAAAAGGTCGGGTATGTTTGACTGGTATTTTTACTCGTGTTACTATCAGGCGACAGTGACAGACAAACAGGGAAAGCTAGTTTTATGACTCAGGCAATCAAAACCCAAACCCAAACCCAAAGCAGCACTGCCTACTTTCAAGCCTTAAAGTGTAAAGAATGTGGTGCCGAATATGAACTCAAAGCCAGTAATGTTTGTGAGTTATGTTTTGGGCCGTTAGAAGTCAAGTATGACTACAATGCTCTCCGTCTAACTGTCACTCGTGAAACAATTCAAGCCGGGCCCAATTCAATTTGGCGCTACCGTCCCTTTTTGCCTGTTGCAACTGACAATGTTATAGATGTGGGAACGGGGATGACTCCCTTGGTTCGTTCTCACCGTCTTGCCCGTCGCCTGGGTCTAAATAAGCTTTATATAAAAAATGATGCGGTTAATATGCCCACCCTTAGCTTTAAGGATCGGGTAGTATCAGTTGCTCTATCAAGGGCGCGAGAGTTGGGTTTCACTACAGTTTCTTGCGCTAGTACTGGTAACTTGGCAAACTCTACAGCGGCGATCGCAGCTCATGCCGGTTTAGACTGTTGTGTGTTCATCCCCGCAGATTTAGAAGCCGGTAAAATTATCGGTAGTTTGATATATAGTCCCACGCTGATGGCTGTCAAAGGTAACTACGATCAAGTAAATCGTCTCTGTTCGGAAGTTGCTAATACACATGGCTGGGGTTTTGTCAATATTAATCTGCGCCCTTATTACTCTGAAGGTTCCAAAACGCTAGGTTTTGAAGTTGCTGAACAACTAGGCTGGGAGCTACCCGATCATGTTGTTGCTCCTTTGGCATCTGGTTCGCTGTTTACAAAAATTTATAAGGGTTTCCAAGAATTTATCGAAGTTGGTTTAGTAGAAGACAAGAAAGTCCGTTTCAGTGGCGCTCAAGCAGAAGGTTGTTCACCGATTGCTCAAGCTTTTAAAGAAGGACGCGACTTTATTAAACCAGTTAAACCAAATACAATTGCGAAATCCCTAGCGATCGGTAATCCAGCAGACGGTATTTATGCTGTGGAGTTAGCTCAGAAAACTGGTGGTAACATTGAATCAGTCAATGATGCAGAAATTATTGATGGCATCAAGTTGCTGGCAGAAACCGAAGGTATCTTCACAGAAACGGCTGGTGGTACAACCGTGGCCGTGCTGAAAAAACTGGTAGAAGCTGGCAAAATTGATCCAGATGAAACTACCGTGATTTACATCACCGGCAATGGTCTAAAAACCCAAGAAGCAATCCAAGGCTATGTTGGTGAACCCTTGACTATTGATGCTAAACTGGATAGTTTTGAACGCGCCCTAGAGCGATCGCGTACTCTCGATCGCTTGGAATGGCAACAAGTTCTCGTTTAGTTAGCAGTTAGGAGTTATGAGTTTTTTATTCATAACTCCTAACTCTTAACTGTATTCCTAACTCTTCACTTTGTACTTTTATGGCTGTAACAGTTTTAGTTCCTACGACTCTTCAGAATTTGACTAATAATCAAGCTACCCTAGAATCCAACGGTAGCACCATTGCTGAATTGTTGGATTCTTTAGAACAAAGCTTTCCTGGGATTAAATCCCGGTTGTGCGATGAGGAAGGCAAGCTACGTCGGTTTGTAAATTTTTACGTTGATAGTGAAGATATCCGCTATTTAGATGGTATTAACACAGCCCTGAAAGATGGCGATGAAGTAAGTATTGTCCCTGCTGTTGCTGGTGGTTAATACAGAGAATATCAAATAAAGTAAAAGACTTACCAAATAAACCTTTGAGAAATTAACTGATTCCCGGTCTGAGATTGGGAATCAGTTAAAAACTTAGCGATCGCCTGAGATAATTTGAGAGAGTACCAACGCTTAACTCTTACTTGATATCGTCGCAGAGATGGCGATCGCTCTTACTGACATTCGGATTATTCTTTAGATAGTCATACAGCCAATCACAACCACGCTCCAGTAAGCTATCTAGATTCTTGAGATGATTTAGCTCATCCAAATTCCAGAGAATTATAGTCCCATCAGCACTGCCCAAAGCCAGAGTTTTACCATCGGCTGAGAAATTCGCGCTTAATAAATGATCGCTGTGCCCAGTCAGAGTTCTCATTAAATGACCGTCGCGTGTCCAAAGTTTTACAGTCTTATCATCACTGGCGGTTGCAATCATCTTACCGTCAGGTGAAAAATTCACGCTATTAACCTGATCAGTATGCCCCTGCAACTTTTTGTACCAGCGAAACTCGCCCTTGTCATCCTGCTTCCAAAGTATCACCGTCTTGTCATTACTACTAGTGGCAATCATATCGCCACTAGGTGAGAACTTAACGCTCAAAACCCAACTGTTATGCCCGTTTTTCCCTGCGAGAGTCTTGTAGATGTGAAACTCGCCTTTATCGTTTTGCTTCCAAAGTTTTATCGTGTTGTCATCACTAGCTGAAGCAAGCATCTGACCGTTTGGCGACCAAGCTACAGCCCTTACCCAGTCCTGATGCTTGTTGAGAATCTGAGGTTTGATGCCATCTAGCCGCGATATTATTACTTTGTTGTCCATACTACCCAAGGCGATAAACTGACCGTTGGGTGAGAAATTCAAGTCTAATATCTTATCGCTTTTTGGAAAAAGGGTTCTCAGTAATTTACCGTCACGGTTCCAGAGTTCCACTGTGTTATCATCACTAGCGGTAGCAATTGTCTGACCATCAGGTGAGAAACTAACGTTATCGCTATGCCCCTCAAGAGTTTTGTCTAAAGTACCATCGCGCTTCCAAAGTTTCACTGTCTTGTCACGGCTGGCTGAGGCAATTATTTTGTCATCAGGTGAGAAATGTACCTGATTAACCCGATCGCTATGACCGTTGAGAATACTTACCACGCCACTACCATACTGAATCTTCATGGTGCTGTCAGTGCTAGGAGAAGTTGGAATTCGGGCGTTGCGTAAGCAACTGGTATTACCAACTTGCCAAAGTTTCATCGTACCGTCAGCACTGGCAGAAACTAGGATTTTACAATCAGGTGAAAACCTGACAGCATAAATTCCATTGGTATGTCCTGATAAAGTTGTGAGTAATGTACCGTCAGGCTTCCAAAGCTTTACAGTCTTGTCGTCACTAGCTGTAGCAATCATCTTACCGTCGGGTGAGAAAGCCACACTATTAATTCCATCTTTATGTGCTTTAAAATTTTTTAAAGGAGTGCCGTCTCGATTCCAGAGTTTTACTCTGTTGTCGTTACCAGTCGCAGCAGCACCACCAGCAGCAGCCACAATTGTCTGGCTATTGCTTGACCAAGCAACATCCCAAACAAAGTCGTCATAGCCTTCTGTAGTGTGCAAAAGCTTACCATTTGATGTCCAAAGTTTCACAGTTTTGTCCCGACCACCAGTGGCAATCATAGTACCGTCGGGGGAGAAAGCCACACTATTGACTCCATCTTGATGTGCTTTAATCGTTTTTAATAAAGTGCCATCTGGCTTCCAGAGTTTAAGTGTACTGTCCCGACTTCCTGTAGCAATTGTCTTACCATCTGGCGAGAAATCGATACTATAAACTCCCTTATTTTCGCCGCTATTTACTCCATCTTGATATGCTGGGAGGGTTTTTAATAAAGTGCCGTCCCGCTTCCAAAATTTTATGATGCCCTGGAAATCGCCTGAGACAATTGTCTGATCGTCAGGTGAGAAACTCAAACCTAAGACTTTATCTTTATGTCCTTCAAGCGTCTTGTACACGCTACCATCTAAATTCCAGAGTTTTATAGTATTGTCATAACTAGTTGAGGCAATCAACTTACCATTATGGGAGAAAGTTACACCCCAGATTAGAGCCTTGTGTCCTTCTAAGCGATCGCGCTCTACTATCCAGTAAACTGATTGTTGTAATGCCGCTATAACTTGGGTACGAATTTCAGAATCGGTTTTTCCCCAGTCTGTAGCTTGGAGTTTTTTACCTGCTTTAATGGCTTGTTTAAGTGCTTCAAACCTTTGATTTGAGGCAAAAAGAGCTTCCGAAGCTTTACTAATCGCAATTGTCTCAGCTTGTTCTGTCTTTTGCCTTTCAGATTCTGCTCGCACTCCCAATCCTACGGCTATAACTGCCAGAATGGACATTATAGTGACTCCTGCGATCGCAAAATTTAGTTGTCGTTTTGCGTCATTGCGTTGTCGCTTAAGAACACGATTTAGTTCTGCTTCAGCGTGTTGCCGTTGTTCTTTTTCCTTTTTCTGTTCCTCTAATTTTCTTGCTTGTTGTGACTGCCGGATAAAAGATACTAGATAGTCATGAACCAATTGATATAGGTTAGCAGGGTCTTCAGGAATATTTAACACCAGCCCCGAACCAACTAAAATCTCTAAAACTAGATTTAGTTTTTCTTTTTCTAAGACAATATCTGCTGTTTTTAAATCTTCCGCTAAATTGTCAGAAGTTTTGAAGGGACGAGTGCCTTTCTCGTCTGTTAATAAATATAAAACTACTCTGGCACAGAGTTCGTTTTCAGAACCACAGTCTTTAATAACTTCTTCTAAAAATCGCTCGACTAGTTTTTCTTTTGTTCCTGACTGAAGATATTGTTCTAAAGTTGTAATTTTATCTGTTTGAAGTTGCGAACCGACGATTTGTAACTCAATCGGGCGTACCTCGCCAAGTTCATCTGATAAATCTTCTACTAATTGCTCGATTAACTCAGTTTCTAAGTAAAAGTGGGTTTGTTCAGTCAGACTTTGGACTACAGCTTTGGCATCTTTTGAAGAAAAATTGCCTAAATAATAACGAATATCTTTATCTAAAATATTGTTATTAATTGCTTTAAAATTTAACAAGCGATCGCATTCTAATAAATAATGTAAATAATCTTCTCTCAAACAGAGAATAACCTTAACAAAAGGAATATCCAAACAAAGTTGCAAAAACTTATAAAATGGCTGTCTTTTACTTTGGTCTGTATAAACAAAGAAAAATTCTTCAAACTGGTCAAAAATTAAAACTGTTAACTTCCGCTCGGATTTTTTTCGCAAACTTTCACAGATAAATTCTATTGAATTACTAGACGTACCATTATCTGCCAAACATTTTGCCAATATCGCCATCCAATCTGTGTAAACTCGCATGACAATAGGTAATACATCACGCGCATCTATTGATTGTAGTTGCAATGTTGGTACTAGTCCCCCGTTCAAAATTGAACTTTTACCTACTCCTGACTGGCCATGAAATACAGTCAATTTATGGTCAGTCCGGCTCATTCGTTTCATCAACCGATTGACATCTTGTTGCCGACCAGAAACAGCAATTTCTTGAGCAACTTTTATGAGATTTTCTCCTTGCACGAGTGCCGGGTTAATTACCTCATGCCGAGGAATTAAATAAGCTGCTCCAATAAAAGCACGGAAACCATATTGATGTTCAATTTTAATCTGCTCTTGCTTAATTTGAAAAGCTGCAAGATATTGACCTTGTTGATAATAAATGCTTTGTAACCTCTCCAAAATCCAAATGTAAAGCTCTGGATCGTATTGAGGTTTAGTTTCTCTTCTTGCAGCTTCTAGGGTAGTTAAAGCATCTTCCACCTTATTAAGCTGCTGTAGCGCTCTGGCTAGTGCAAATAAATACCAACCTTGATGATAATATAGCACCAATTCTAAATTAGCTTTCGATTGGATGGATTGGTTACTAGCTACAATAGAAAGCGCTTTTTCGGCAGCTTGTTTAGCTTTATCCCAAGCATACTGAGAAAGTGCTACTTCAGCGATAAATCCATAAGCTCTTGCTTTTCTAAACCAATCAGGATAAGTTTGATATAGAGTTAAAGCTTTTTGAGCAACTGCTTCTAATTCATCCCACTGCTGAAGCTTTTGTAGTACTTCTCCCAAAGCGTTAATAAATTTTGCTACCAAGTCAGGACGATTTGCCTGCTCAAATATTTCGAGACATTTGTAATAATAATTTTTAGCGTTCGAGCAAGCATTTTGTTGTTCTGTTAAATGCTGCACGGCGTAGGTACGCCACCATAACCCCAAATTGTACAGTACACAGCCTTGCTGTTCTAGTTTAGAACTCTGTTGCAAAAGTGCGAGACTGCGTTCATAATGCTGGCGTGACTGTTCCATCGAAACGGCATCTCGACCCAGAACAAATTCTAAACTGGCTTCTAGTTCTGCGTCTAACTTCACACCCCGCTTTTGCAGTTCAGCTTGTGCTAACTCAAGTTCTACGCGGTGCGGCGAACCGATTGCCAAGTTGATTGCGGAATTATCGAGAAATTTTCCTGCGCCAGCATCTAAAACTTGAGCAAAAACTGATTCAGCAGTTTGTTTAATAAATTGAACTAAATCAGCAGTTGCGATCGCAAAATGAATTATTGTCGCCCAATTCTCAAAATCTGTCGCTAATCTAATCAGCTTTTGCAGAACTTGGTCATTAACCAGTAACATGACTGGGAACGGGAAGTTTTTTCTAAACTCCTCCCGTACTTGGTTAGCGGAAGTTAGAACTGTATCAATATCTTTAACCGATTCCAAACCAAAAACTATTAACGCTGATGGCTGTTCATCTCCCAGTTTTTCACCTATAGACGTGTAAAGAGTTTTCACTGACACGGGTAAGGTGATTTCACGGATTTTAACAGGAGATAGTTGGTGTAGACGTTGTACTATATCTTTACGGAAAGCTGCATAGTTACAGCGCAGCAAAGTCAGTGAAAATTCTCCCTGAGAAAGGTTAATTGCTCGCACCAAAGTTTGCAATGAACGCTCATTGTCAAAGGCTAGATTTTCTGGCTCTTGCTGATTACTCATCTTAATAATAGCTGTTTGTATAATTACATCATGTAAGTAGAGGGCAGTAGGCAAGAGAATAATTTCTGCTAATTTTAAAAGCTGTAGCTGCTCCCGTCACGACTGACACCGCTCCCGTCACGGCTGACACCGCTCCCGTCACGACTGACATCGCTCCTGTCACGACTGACATCGCTCCTGTCACGACTGACATCACTCCCGTCACGACTGACATCACTCCCGTCACGACTAAGATGCTTAATACCCCGATTCATAACCTGAATTCCTTGGCTTCAGCCAAAATCGGATTGACATCAAACCAAGAACCATCCTCATTCCGGTATTCAAATACAAACATACTGCGGAGCAAAAGTTCGTATCTTTCGTGACCTCTTAAGCTTTTCTCTTGCGTTACCTCACGTAGTAATTCCCATTCATCGGGTGTAATTGCCAAAGTTAGCTCATTGCGGCGTTGTTTAATCACCCTATCCACACACTCCCGCGACAGAGGTGGGTCTTCTTGCTGAAGACAGCGAAATAATAACATCAGCAAATTACGCAAATGACCACCGCTAACTCGGCAAAGTCGCTCTAAAGTATCAGGATTATCAAAAACCTCGGTAATTAAATTCTGACTTTGTTCCCAACTCACACCAGGAAAAGCCCTCGTCATAACCATCTGTTGCAACAGCGTGATTCCTTGTGAAAATTGCGAGCCATCTTGCAATTGCACTGGAACCATCGGTAAAACCTTGGGGTCTACCCCAAAGCGATTTGTTAACCTTCCTAAAGCGTTGGAAAAAATCAACACTAGGGGAATGGTATAAACAACATGACAATTTAGCTGGTTTAACTGTTCACCACGTTCTACAAAGAGATATTCTGGCTGGTAATAACCCGAAGGCTTCAAAGAATTATCCACTCTGTCGAGATTATCTATAATTACGACCAGTCCTTTTTTACCTTGCTGCTTGAGTTTTTCTATAGCAGGCTTGAGCAATTCTTTGTTAATTGATTCTAAAATGCCATTGGTACGCGGTTCTAAATATTGCCGTAACTGGCCGCGGAGTTTGGGACTATCTTTAGTTTTGGCAGTAATTTTGGCAATACCCACAGATAATTCAGCCTCCACCCCAATGTCTAGCGGCGTTTGCAAAAACTCAGAAATTTCGGTAAATAGATTTTTAAAGTATCCTGGTTTGAGGTTGATTTTTATTGCTTCTAGACTTTGACTGACTTCACGAGCTACTGCTAATAAAATATCTGTAACATCAATATCAGCCATATCCAGGCTTTGGCTAGACTCGAAATAAACCACATGAAATCCCTGCTGCTCTAACTCTGCTTTTAGTCGCAGTAACTCAGTGGATTTTCCACAGCCAATATGTCCGGTAAATAATTGACAAGTAGGTTGCTCTGGTGAAAGGCGGGTGATAGTTCGCCCAAGTTCTTCAATAATCTTGGCACCACGAACTTTAGAGAAATCAATATAATATTGTCTATCTTCCGGTTTGCTCACAACCAGAGTTTTACTGGGGTTGCAAGCCTGAAAAAATCTAACTAAATCTAGTTTCATCACAAATCACCCGAAATCAGCCTGATGCTTTTGCCCATT
The DNA here is from genome assembly GCF_036917775.1 of Nostoc sp. Lineage (GTDB taxonomy): Bacteria > Cyanobacteriota > Cyanobacteriia > Cyanobacteriales > Nostocaceae > Nostoc. The sequence continues at coordinate 240 of NZ_JBALEQ010000017.1, read as the reverse complement.
TCAGTGATTATACAGACGATAAAGCCGCTATTTCGGAAAAAGCTTCTTCAGATTGACTGATTAAAATATCTAACTTTTCTTGTGGGGTGGGTGTCTCACCCGCCTACAACCAAGGGCGGACAAGATGTCCACCCCACAAGAAATATCTACACCCGGATTTCTCACAAACAATAAAAAATCCATTCACAGCACTCGAACTAAGACATTTTTTTGATACATCATCAATTGGAAATTAAGTGA